>NZ_JAPPTE010000030.1:0-44102 GCF_026719375.1 Citrobacter sp. W9
GAATTAAACTTCGTAATGAATTACGTGTTCACTCAGAGACTTGGTATTCATTTTTCGTCTTGCGACGTTAAGAATCCGTATCCTCGAGTGCCCACACAGATTGTCTGATAAATTGTTAAAGAGCAGTTGCGACGCGCCTTAGCGCTCTGTCGCGAGGTGGCGTATATTACGCTTTCCTCTTTCAGAGTCAACCCTCATTTTCAGGTTTTTCTCTTCAACCGACCGGGCTGTTTGCGTGAAGTGATTCACATCCGCCGTGTCGATGGAGGCGCATTATAGGGATCCCATTTTTTAGCACAAGTGTTTTTTGGATCTTTTTTGCTGAATGCTTGTTTTTCACCCCTTTCGCTATATTCCTGCGCAATTTGGCTGATTTTTGATAGATAAATCACTTGCACAGTCTCAATAATCCAACCAAAGTCTTCATTACCGCTCTATTTTCGCTGAGGTAAACATGTCTGATGTACTGCGCCCTTATAAGGATCTTTTCCCACAGATCGGAAAACGCGTGATGATCGACACCAGTAGTGTCGTCATTGGCGATGCTCGTTTGGCTGATGATGTCGGAATTTGGCCACTGGTCGCGATCCGTGGCGACGTGAACTACGTGCAAATCGGTGCGCGTACAAACATTCAGGACGGCAGCGTTCTACATGTCACACATAAATCTACATCCAATCCGCAGGGTAATCCGCTGATCGTAGGTGAAGATGTCACAGTTGGTCATAAAGTCATGCTGCACGGTTGTACCATTGGTAACCGCGTATTAGTCGGCATGGGATCGATTCTGTTGGACGGTGTCGTTGTTGAAGACGACGTTATGATTGGGGCGGGAAGCCTGGTTTCGCAAAACAAACGCCTGGAGAGTGGATATCTGTACCTGGGAAGCCCGGTTAAGCAGATTCGTCCATTAAACGATGAAGAGAAAGCAGGCTTGCAATACTCAGCTAACAACTATGTTAAGTGGAAAGATGAGTATTTAAGTCAGAGTAACCACACCCAACCCTGAGCGTCTTCCTGCTGGTCCTGGATCAATGCTTCGGCCTCTTCTTCCAGGTCCCAGCGATGTAATCGAAAGTTTTCCAGCCACTGTTCAGGCGTGTCGCCGCCAAAGCGGGACGCCAACATCTTTCCCGATATGGCACATGTTAACTGCATACCATGAACCATTGCAGGGAAAACAATGGCATTTACATCCGTCCGCCATTCTTCTCGATCGGGAAACTGGATCGCCTGATTCATGCCGACAATTCCTGTTGCATGCTTTTAATGACCGGCTCAATCTGGGGTAAAACACCATGCCAGAGTAAAACAGCATGTGCAGCTTGCCCCACCAGCATCCCCAGACCATCGGCGTACTGTTTCGCCCCATGCTTTTCACACCACGAAAGGAACGGCGTATTCCCTTTCTGATAAAACATGTCGTAACAGTAGACGGAGGGATGGATAAGAGATGCCGGAATAGACGGGACCTCACCGCTAATACCGCTGGACGTCGCGTTAATAATCAGATCAAAGCTGTGATTATCAAGTTCGTCCATTCCCACCGCCTGCACGCTACCGGTATGAGAGAAGAGCTGTGCCAGTTCTTCAGCGCGGTAGGCCGTACGATTAACAATGGTTACCGCACAATCCATAGAAAGAAGAGGTAGCAATACCCCACGGGATGCACCGCCCGCACCAATCAGCAGAATTCGCGATCCGGGACGAATGAAAGATAAACGCTCAAGATCGCTTAATAAACCGATACCATCCGTGTTATCTCCCAGCAAACGTCCATCCTCCAGCCGTTTAAGGGTGTTAACTGCTCCAGCTAGTGATGCCCGCTCTGTTAATTCATCGGCACGCGCAAACGCCTCTTCTTTAAAAGGAACGGTGACATTTGCCCCCTTACCACCCTCAGCAAAAAAGGCGTTCAGCGAATTCACAAAGTCATTGATCGGCGTCAGTACACGTCCATAGGAGTAATCAATCTTCAGCTGCTCTGCAAATTGCTGATGAATAAAAGGCGATTTACTGTGCGCTATCGGATTACCAAAAACAGCATAGGCTTCTTTCATATTACCCCTGTCGAAACTGTTCACCCGTCAGTGCATCACGGATCTCCGAAGGATTCAATCGCCCTCCGGTCTCTCCTTCAACAACGGGAAAGTCTGTACCGAACTGCGCGCGGACTTCCTCTACCGTTCGGCAAGGCGGTAAGCCACTCAAATTAGCACTGGTGGAAACTATAGGTTTGCCATAAGCCTGGCACAGTGCAACCACCAGCGGATGATCGGTGACACGCACGGCCAGCGAATCAAAACGACCGGTCAACCAACGAGGTGTAGTCGCAAGCGCCGGGAAAACAAAGGTGACGGGACCAGGCCAGCGAGCGAAGATAGCCTCACGTTGAGTATCAGTAAGCGAGCTATCGTCAATATAGGGCTTAAGTTGCTCAAAGTTGGCCGCAATCAAAATTAAGCCTTTCTCGACCGGACGTTGTTTTAATTCCAACAAACGACTTACTGCCGTTTCGCTGTCGGGATCGCAGCCGACACCAAATACAGCTTCTGTTGGATAGGCGATGACTTTCTCTTGGTTCAGTACCTCTATTGCAGCAGCGATAGGGCCTGTGGGCAGGTTATTATTCACTTTTTTATTCCGCCGAAATCGGCTTTCCACATTGTTTACTGGCACAGAAATGCTTCACACCCTGCGCGGTTTTCTTTTCGATGAGTAGCGGATAATGGCACTCTGGACATTCTCCAGCTAACGGTTTGAAGTTAATAACAAACTGGCACTCCGGATAGCGATCGCAGGAGTAAAAAGTTTTGCCATAACGGGAACGCCGCTGGACCAGGTGACCGGTCTGGCATTGAGGACAGACTATTGCTGTTTCATCAGGCTTGTCGATAAGCTCGGTGTGCTCGCATGCAGGATAGTCACTGCATCCGATAAACATACCGAATCGCCCCTGTCGCAATACCAACTCAGCGCCACATGCAGGGCAAAACTTACCCTCCAGAACTTTGACAATATGCCCGTCTGCAGATGATTTCAGCGGACGGATATAATCGCATTCTGGATAGTGTGAACAACCGAGAAACGGGCCGTGTTTCCCGGAGCGAATAACCAGTTCAGCCCCGCATTGTGGGCAGGGCTCGTTTTTACGCACCGTAAACAGTGCTGATTTAGCCATAACAACTCATACTGAATGAAGATTGATTAATGCAGCATACCTTCATTCACTTCAAAGAGTAATTCTTCCATTTGCTGATAGGCATTTTCACAACCTGGAATGTTGAATAGCACCATCAGGATCACCCACTTCAGGTCTTCCAGATCAAACTCTGCCGTATCCAGCGCGAGTACGCGCTCAATTACCATTTCTCGCGTTTCGAGGTTTAGCACCTGAATCTGCTCCAGGAATAGCAAGAATCCGCGACAACTCGCATCCAGCCGTTCACATTCTTCTGCCGTATAAATACGCAGAGAAAGAGGATCAGATGCTAGCTGCATAGGTTCGGCAAGGCCATCCTGATAATCAGCAAGCTTTTCCAGCCACAGTAACGCGTTGTAGATGTCTTCACGATCAAAACCAGCGTCGGTAAGATCCCGTTCCAGTTTGTCCTGATCCACTCGCAGCTCAGCTTCGTTATGGATATATGTCTCAAACAAATACATTAGTACGTCGAACATGGCATGCCCTCCTCAATCGGACATAGCCGCCGGGTACAGCTGCGATCCATCCTGCTAACTCCAGTTCGAGTAGTTGAGCCACTACCTCTGGCACAGGTTGGCCGGCACGTTCAGCGACGACGTCAACAGGTGTTACCTCATCTCCTACGTTAGCCAGGAGCTCAGGAAATGGCAATGCCACCTCTTCGTGATCTGGCGAATAAATTGATTTTTCAGGTTCATCTGGCAACCATTGCAGCCCATATTGCAAATTTTCCAGAATTTCCTCTGGTGCGGTCACAAGCGTGGCTCCCTGCTGAATAAGCCAATGTGGGCCTTCACTTCCCGGACTCCCAATCGGCCCAGGCAAAGCAAAAACCTCCCTCCCCTGCTCCAGCGCACAGCGTGCCGTGACCAATGAACCACTACGTTGCGCGGCCTCAACGACCAGGACACCTTTACTTAGACCACTGATAATGCGATTTCGTCGGGGAAAATTGCGCGGCAGCGGGAGCGTATCTAATGGGAACTCAGACACCAATGCGCCTCCGGAATCGATCAGACGTTCGGCGAGACGGACATGCTGTCGTGGATGAATGGTCTCAAGCCCATTTCCCAGCACCGCAATACTCGTGCCTTGTCGGTTTATCGCCGCATGATGCGCCACGCCATCAATCCCTCGGGCCAGCCCACTGGTTATCGTCACCCCAAACGCGGCAAGCTTTTCGCAAAATAATCGCCCCCAACGTTCGCCATACCATGAATGCTGGCGACTACCGACGACGGCCACCTGAAATGAATGCAGGCATGCGGGAGTACCGGCAACGAAAAGTACCCCAGGATAATCTTCAATCGCGCGCAGCTGGGACGGATAATGCTCGCTGTCGGCAACCACTAAATGGTGATTAGGCTGCTCCAACCAACGCAGCGTTTTTTCCAGTAACTGTTCTGAAAAGGTTAGAAAGCGCTTGGCCTGGCGGGAAGATAATCCTGCGTGCTGGAGTATCGTGTTGTTAATACAGGGTTGGGCATTGAGCCAGTGGGCAAGGCGCACCATCTCATCACCATACAGTTCATTCACTTGCGCTAAACGTAGCCAAATTTCAATTTGGGTCATCCCTGCTCCCCTGCCACAAGCAGTCCTGGCAATCTTTGCGATTGGTCACTGATGCTGTCAATCAGAGGGGGTTTTGTCTAGAATAGAGGTAATAATCTTTTCAACTCCTGAACACAACTCTGGATAACTATGTCAGTTTTGCAAGTGTTACATATTCCGGACGAGCGCCTTCGCAAAGTCGCAAAACCGGTTGAAGAAGTGAATGCAGAAATTCAGCGTATCGTTGATGATATGTTCGAAACGATGTACGCAGAAGAGGGGATCGGTCTGGCGGCAACACAGGTCGACATCCATCAGCGCATCATTGTTATTGATGTCTCTGAAAATCGCGACGAGCAGTTGGTTTTAATCAACCCAGAGCTGCTGGAGAAAGATGGCGAAACCGGTATTGAAGAAGGTTGCCTGTCTATCCCCGAACAGCGTGCATTAGTCCCACGCGCTGAGAAAGTAAAAATTCGTGCGCTCAATCGCGACGGTAAATCTTTTGAACTGGAAGCCGATGGCCTGCTCGCTATCTGCATTCAACATGAAATGGATCACCTGGTCGGTAAACTGTTTATCGATTATCTGTCTCCGTTGAAGCAACAACGTATTCGTCAGAAAGTTGAAAAACTCGACCGCCTGAACGCCCGAGCTTAAGGACAAGAATCAACGTGTCAGACTCACTACGTATTATTTTTGCGGGTACACCTGACTTTGCAGCGCGTCACCTTGACGCGCTGTTGTCTTCTGGACATAACGTCGTTGGCGTGTTTACCCAACCGGACCGCCCTGCGGGACGCGGTAAAAAGCTGATGCCCAGCCCGGTAAAAGTGTTGGCAGAAGAAAAAGGGATACCGGTTTTCCAGCCCGTCTCTCTTCGCCCTCAGGAAAACCAACAGTTGGTTGCTGATTTACACGCAGACGTGATGGTGGTAGTGGCATATGGACTGATTCTGCCAAAAGCCGTGCTGGAAATGCCGCGCCTGGGTTGTATCAACGTTCACGGTTCCCTGCTTCCACGCTGGCGTGGCGCAGCACCGATTCAACGTTCACTGTGGGCTGGCGATAGCGAAACGGGCGTTACCATCATGCAAATGGATGTTGGTCTCGACACCGGTGATATGTTGCTTAAGCTCTCCTGCCCGATTACGGCAGAAGATACCAGCGGTTCTTTATACGACAAGCTGGCGGACCTGGGGCCTCAGGGGCTGATTGAAACGCTAAAACAGTTGGCTGCTGGCACGATAAAACCCGTGGTACAAGATGAATCACTGGTTACGCATGCAGAGAAACTCAGTAAAGAAGAGGCCCGTATCGACTGGTCACTTTCGGCCGCTCAGTTGGAGCGCTGCATACGCGCCTTTAACCCGTGGCCAATGAGCTATATCGTCATCGACGAGCAACCAGTAAAAATTTGGCAGGCGACGGTGATCGATACGCCCGCTAACGCTGAACCAGGCACAATTCTGGAAGCGAACCGTCAGGGTATCCAGGTTGCAACAAGCGACGGCATCCTGAATCTCGTCTCTTTGCAGCCTGCCGGCAAAAAAGCCATGAGTGCGCAGGATCTGCTTAATTCGCGCCGGGAGTGGTTTGTACCCGGAAACCGTCTGGCCTGACGGTTCATCTCTTTAAGCCCGGTGTGACCGGGCATTTTTATTTTTGCACTTATGAAAAAACATCTTAATTTACGCAGTATGGCGGCCCAGGCCGTCGAGCAGGTTGTCGAAAAGGGGCAATCATTAAGCAATGTGCTGCCCGCCATGCAGCAAAAAGTTGCCGATAAAGATAAAGCGCTGTTGCAAGAGCTTTGCTTCGGCGTATTGCGCACACTCTCGCAACTGGAGTGGATGATCCAGCAACTGATGGAACGTCCGATGACGGGCAAACAGCGTACCGTTCACTACCTGATCATGGTGGGCTTCTACCAACTGCTGCATACCCGTATCCCACCCCATGCTGCGCTGGCCGAAACCGTAGAAGGCGCGGTGGTGATTAAGCGTCCGCAGTTGAAAGGGCTGATCAATGGTGTATTACGCCAGTTCCAGCGCCGTCAGGAAGAACTACTGACCGAGTTCGCACAAAGCGATCTACGTTTCTTACACCCCTCCTGGCTGGTAAAACGTATTAAAGCCGCTTATCCACAGCAATGGGAAGCCATCCTTGAGGCTAATAACCAACGCCCGCCAATGTGGCTCCGTGTTAATCGCAACCACCATACGCGCGACGCCTGGCTGGAACTACTCGCCGAAGCAGGATTGACCGGTTTCCCTCATCCGGATTACCCGGATGCGATCCGTCTGGAAACACCAGCCCCCGTGCTCGCCCTGCCAGGTTTTGAGCAAGGTTGGGTCACCGTTCAGGATGCCTCTGCCCAGGGTTGCGTCAGCTATCTGCAGCCACAAAACGGAGAGCAGATCCTTGATTTATGTTGCGCTCCCGGCGGCAAGACCACCCATATTCTGGAGGTCGCGCCAGATGCGAACGTGATGGCAGTCGATGTCGACGATAAACGCCTGTCTCGCGTGTACGACAACCTGAAACGCCTGGGTATGAAAGCAACCGTGAAGCAGGGTGATGGTCGCTATCCGCAGCAGTGGTGCGGTGAGCAACAGTTTGACCGTATTTTGCTGGACGCTCCATGTTCTGCCACTGGTGTGATCCGTCGCCATCCGGATATCAAATGGCTGCGTCGCGATCGTGATATTGCCGAACTCGCTCAGTTGCAGGCCGAGATCCTCAACGCGACCTGGACACACCTTAAGCCGGGCGGCACGCTGGTCTATGCAACCTGTTCTATTCTGCCAGAAGAAAACCAACAGCAGATCGCCGCGTTCCTTGCACGCACACCGGATGCGGTGTTAAGCGAAACCGGTACGCCAGAGCAGCCGGGACGTCAGAATTTACCGGGTGCAGAAGATGGCGATGGCTTCTTTTACGCTAAGCTAATCAAAAAGTGATGAGATAACGGGTCGCGACTGATGAAAATTATCATTCTTGGCGCAGGGCAAGTTGGCGGTACGCTGGCTGAAAACCTGGTCGGAGAGAACAACGATATCACGGTAGTCGATACCAATGGTGAGCGCCTGCGCAGCTTGCAGGACAAGTTTGATCTCCGCGTCGTGCAAGGACATGGTTCACATCCCCGTGTATTGCGTGAAGCTGGTGCCGACGATGCCGATATGCTGGTTGCCGTAACCAGCTCAGATGAAACAAATATGGTTGCCTGCCAGGTAGCTTATTCCCTGTTTAATACGCCTAACCGTATCGCCCGTATTCGTTCACCGGATTACGTTCGCGATGCAGACAAGCTATTTCAATCCGATGCCGTCCCTATCGATCATCTGATTGCGCCTGAGCAACTGGTTATCGATAGCATTTATCGCCTGATTGAATATCCGGGCGCATTGCAGGTCGTGAATTTTGCCGAGGGCAAAGTCAGTCTGGCGGTCGTGAAAGCTTATTACGGCGGACCGCTAATCGGTAATGCGTTGTCGACCATGCGCGATCACATGCCGCATATCGATACCCGCGTTGCGGCGATATTCCGTCATGACAGGCCAATTCGCCCGCAGGGTTCTACCATCGTTGAAGCGGGTGATGAAGTCTTCTTTATCGCGGCATCACAGCACATTCGCGCCGTCATGAGCGAGCTACAGCGTCTGGAAAAGCCGTACAAACGCATTATGTTAGTCGGTGGCGGTAATATCGGTGCAGGGCTCGCGCGGCGTCTGGAAAAAGATTACAGCGTCAAACTGATCGAGCGTAATCAGCAGCGCGCATCGGAGCTTGCAGAGAAACTGCAAAATACGATCGTCTTTTTTGGCGATGCTTCGGATCAAGAGCTTCTGGCGGAAGAACACATCGATCAGGTTGATCTGTTCATCGCGGTGACCAATGACGATGAAGCTAACATCATGTCGGCGATGCTGGCTAAACGAATGGGCGCCAAGAAAGTGATGGTGCTGATCCAGCGCAGAGCGTACGTCGATCTGGTGCAGGGCAGCGTGATCGATATTGCGATTTCACCGCAGCAGGCGACCATCTCCGCACTCCTGAGCCATGTTCGTAAAGCTGATATTGTTGGTGTTTCATCACTACGCCGCGGCGTAGCGGAAGCCATTGAAGCCGTCGCACACGGTGATGAGACAACATCACGGGTAGTAGGTCGCTCGATTGATGAAATTAAACTTCCGCCCGGCACCATTATTGGCGCTGTTGTACGGGGTAATGATGTGATGATTGCTAATGACAACCTGCGTATTGAACAAGGCGATCACGTTATTATGTTCCTGACAGATAAAAAGTTTATTACCGACGTCGAGCGCTTATTCCAGCCAAGCCCCTTCTTCCTGTAATAATTTGGGCGCTAATATAGCGCCTTTTTTATTTCCCTTTATTTATCAGGGCCTAATAATTTTTCCTTTCCGCAATACATAAATGGAAATTGCCTAAACATTTGTTAAACTTATAAACGTCAGCTGCATAGGGAGAATAAAATGAGCATTATTAAAGAGTTTCGCGAATTCGCGATGCGCGGGAATGTTGTCGATTTGGCAGTGGGTGTCATTATTGGTGCGGCATTCGGTAAGATCGTTTCATCACTGGTTGCCGATATCATCATGCCGCCACTGGGGTTGCTAATTGGTGGGATTGATTTTAAACAGTTTGCATTAACGTTACGTGATGCGCAGGGAGACATCCCGGCGGTGGTCATGCATTACGGCGTATTCATTCAGAATGTCTTCGATTTCATTATTGTTGCGTTTGCTATCTTTATGGCAATCAAACTGATCAATAAATTGAATCGTAAAAAAGCTGAAGAGCCAGCGGCACCCCCAGCACCATCTAAAGAAGAAGTATTACTAAGTGAAATTCGTGACCTGCTGAAAGAACAGAATAATCGCTCTTAAGCGTTCACTGAAACAAAAAGGCCAGTGGTAAAAAAGTGCTTCACTTTCTTGCCACTGGCCTCCCAGTTTCCCCGATTGCCATGTTTACCTTTACGTAGATAACTTCCTTTCCCTTTCTTATTTTTCTCAACGCGCTGCCTGAACAGTGGATCATGCAGAAGCGCCTCAATGGCGTTGTCCTTTATCTGTCCTTTGGTATGCTGATAACGGCTCATACTCTCTCCAGTTTGTGGGGTAATTTACGCCGGGAGTGTAGACCTGACCGTGCAAAAAATCAACGGTCTGATAGTGTTCCGCTGGCGCCTTGTTCAAGTGCTTCAAGAATAGAACAGTATACACTGCTGTGTGCTTTACCACAGCACGCATCATTTAATCGCTGTAACGATCGTTGCATCGCCTGAAGCTCCGCTATGCGCGCTTCGACCTCTTGTAATCTTTCTTGAACTATCCCTTTTGATTCCTGGCAGGTATGGTGCTCTGGATCTATGCGGATCGAAAGCAGTTCGCGAATCGACTCCAGTGTAAAACCAAGCTGACGGGCATAACGAATAAACTTAAGACGCTGAAGATCACTTTCCGTGTAGAGGCGAAACCCGCCTTCGGTACGTACTTCATGTTCCATCATCTGCTGCTTTTCATAGTAACGGATAGTATCCGGCGTCACGTCAGCCAGCTTCGCTAATTCACCAATTCGGTACATGCTCTCTCCGCTATTTGTCGTTGATCTTCTGTAGCAGCTTATCTGCGTATTCACCGTGTAAAAACTCGGTGCTAAGCCCAGCCTGTCGAAGTTTTAGCTCCAGTAGCGACAACCGTCGACTGACTTCCTGATAACTGGGATCATCTTTGCGGATCCCCGCGAGTATTTCAAGCAGCTGAATTGCCTCTCTGCGTTGCTCAAGCTCAGGTGGAAGACAGCCTGCATTTTTTAATAAACGGTATCCGGCCCGAAGTTCAGGCGGAATATGGGAATCATCGTCAAGAGTAAGCGGTTCGCCTGTACCAGGTAAATCATCAAACTCGCCTTTAGACTGTGCAGCAATAATATGGCGCTCCGCCCACTGGTCCAGTAACCACATATGACGCTCCAGGGGATGAACAAAAAGAGTACAGATATTGTAGATAAGTGGGGATATGGCGGATATAAAAAAACCCGCCGAGGCGGGTTTTTTTACGTTACTACAGATTACTCTGCAGCAGCTTCTGTTTTCTCTGAACGATCAACCAGCTCGATGTATGCCATCGGCGCGTTGTCGCCTGCACGGAAACCACACTTCAGAATGCGAGTGTAACCACCGGCGCGGCTCGCGAAACGCGGGCCCAGTTCGTTAAACAGTTTTGCCACGATCTCGTTATCACGAGTACGGGCGAATGCCAGACGACGATTAGCTACGCTATCAGTCTTGGCAAGAGTAATCAGCGGCTCAACTACGCGACGCAGCTCTTTCGCTTTCGGCAGAGTCGTCTTGATGATTTCATGACGAACCAGTGAACCTGCCATATTGCGGAACATAGCCTGGCGATGGCTGCTGTTGCGGTTCAGTTGACGACCACTCTTACGATGGCGCATGACCTTATCCTTCTCAGTAAAACCTTAACCTGTGATCCGGTTACTCGTCAGCGATGCTTGCCGGTGGCCAGTTTTCCAGGCGCATGCCCAGAGACAGTCCACGGGAAGCCAGCACGTCTTTAATCTCAGTAAGAGATTTTTTACCAAGGTTAGGCGTCTTAAGAAGCTCAACCTCAGTACGCTGTACCAGATCACCGATATAGTGGATAGCTTCTGCTTTGAGGCAGTTAGCAGAGCGGACAGTCAATTCCAGATCGTCAACAGGGCGCAGCAGGATCGGATCGAATTCTGGTTTCTCTTCTTTAACTTCCGGCTGACGTACATCACGTAAGTCAACAAAAGCTTCCAGTTGTTCAGCCAGAATGGTTGCCGCACGACGAATCGCCTCTTCAGGATCGATTGTGCCGTTGGTTTCCATTTCGATGACCAGCTTGTCCAGGTCGGTACGCTGTTCTACACGCGCTGCTTCAACATTGTAGGCAATACGCTCTACAGGGCTGTAGCATGCGTCGACCAGCAGACGGCCGATTGGGCGCTCATCTTCTTCCGAATGAATTCGGGTAGAAGCCGGCACATAACCACGACCGCGCTGAACTTTGATGCGCATACTAATAGATGCGTTCTCATCGGTCAGGTGGCAGATCACGTGCTGTGGCTTGACGATTTCGACATCACCATCATGGGTAATGTCGGCTGCAGTCACAGGGCCAATGCCAGATTTATTCAAGGTAAGAATAACGTCATCTTTACCCTGAACTCTCACCGCCAGCCCTTTCAGGTTGAGCAGGATTTCCAGGATATCTTCCTGAACGCCTTCTTTGGTGCTGTACTCATGTAGTACACCATCAATCTCAACCTCGGTCACCGCGCAACCCGGCATCGATGAGAGCAGAATACGGCGCAGTGCGTTACCCAAAGTATGGCCAAAGCCACGCTCTAAAGGCTCAAGGGTCACCTTGGCGTGCGTCGAACTCACTTGCTCGATATCTACCAGGCGCGGTTTTAGAAACTCTGTCACAGAACCCTGCATTGTGTCCTCTCTTTGGTACTAAGCTTTACTTGGAGTAAAGCTCGACGATCAGGTGTTCGTTAATGTCCGCAGACAGATCAGAACGCTCCGGCTTACGCTTGAACGTACCTTCCATCTTGCCAGCATCAACTTCCAGCCAGGTTGGCTTTTCACGCTGCTCAGCCAGCTCCAGAGCGGCTTTCACGCGAGACTGCTTCTTCGCTTTCTCACGAATGCTAACAACGTCATTCGGACTAACCTGATAAGAAGCGATGTTAACAACACGACCGTTTACCATAATTGCTTTATGGCTGACCAGCTGACGTGCTTCTGCACGAGTGGCACCGAAGCCCATACGGTATACAACGTTGTCCAGACGACCTTCCAGCAGACCCAACAGGTTTTCACCGGTGTTGCCTTTCAGACGTGCTGCTTCTTTGTAGTAGTTACGGAACTGACGCTCCAGCACACCATAGATACGGCGAACTTTTTGCTTTTCACGCAACTGCACACCATAGTCAGACAGACGCGGTTTACGCGCACCGTGCTGGCCAGGAGCTTGTTCAATTTTACACTTGGTATCGATCGCGCGAACGCCAGACTTAAGGAATAAGTCAGTGCCCTCACGACGGCTCAGCTTGAGCTTAGGACCCAAATATCTTGCCATTTTCTTTCTCCAACAATCCTAGAAACGACAGCGTTATACGCGACGTTTTTTCGGCGGACGACAACCGTTATGAGGGATCGGAGTCACATCAGTAATATTAGTGATGCGGAAACCAGCGGCGTTCAGAGCACGAACAGTAGATTCGCGACCTGGACCCGGTCCTTTGACCATAACTTCCAGATTCTTGATACCGTATTCTTTTACGGCTTCAGCGCAACGCTCTGCTGCAACCTGAGCTGCAAACGGAGTGGATTTGCGAGAACCACGGAAACCGGAACCACCGGCTGTTGCCCAACCCAGTGCGTTACCCTGACGATCAGTAATGGTAACGATGGTGTTGTTAAAAGAAGCATGGATATGAGCCACGCCGTCAGAGACTTGTTTTCTTACACGTTTACGTGCACGAATTGGTGCCTTTGCCATTATTCAATCACCCCGATTATTTCTTGATCGGTTTGCGCGGACCCTTACGGGTACGTGCGTTGGTCTTGGTACGCTGACCGCGAACCGGGAGACCACGACGATGACGCAAACCGCGATAGCAACCAAGGTCCATAAGGCGCTTGATGCTCATGCTAACTTCACGGCGCAGATCACCTTCAACGACAAATTTGGCAACTTCGTCACGCAGCGTGTCGATTTGTTCTTCAGACAGCTCACTGATCTTAACATCTTCAGCGATACCCGCTGCAGCCAGAATGGCTTTAGAACGGGTCTTGCCGACGCCGTAGATCGAAGTTAATGCGATCACAGCATGTTTCTGATCAGGAATGTTAATGCCTGCTATACGGGCCACTATGCACTCCTACTATTTAATATGTACGCACCATGCTGAAAAGCCCGTTTTCAGGATACTCAAATGGAAACGCACAGACATACAAAAGATTGGCTGGCTAATCTAGCCAGCTCAACCCAACTTTGCAAGAAAAATATGCGAATAAATCAGCCTTGGCGCTGTTTATGCTTCGGCTCGGCACTGCAAATCACACGGATGACACCATCACGCTTAACGATTTTGCAGTTACGGCATAATTTCTTGACGGAAGCACGAACTTTCATTTTTACTCTCCGTAACTTCTCGGGCGACTGTTAACGGCCGTAGCCTTTCAGATTCGCCTTCTTCAATGCAGACTCGTACTGACTTGACATCATCAGAGTTTGCACTTGAGCCATAAAGTCCATAATCACGACAACAACGATAAGCAGTGAGGTCCCACCAAAGTAGAACGGTACTTTCATTGCATCACGCATGAACTCCGGGATCAGGCAGATAAAGGTAATGTAGAGCGCACCAACCAAAGTCAGGCGGGTCATTACTTTATCGATATACTTCGCCGTTTGCTCTCCCGGACGAATTCCTGGTACAAATGCACCGGACTTCTTCAGGTTATCTGCTGTTTCACGCGGGTTGAAAACCAACGCCGTGTAGAAGAAACAGAAGAATATGATTGCAGACGCATAGAGTAACACATAAAGCGGTTGCCCAGGCTGCAAATACAGCGAAATTGTTGTCAGCCAGTTCCAACCAGTCCCGCCCCCGAACCATGACGCGATGGTCGCCGGGAACAGAATAATACTGGAAGCGAAGATTGCCGGGATTACCCCCGCCATATTCACTTTCAGCGGTAAATGTGTGCTCTGTGCAGCATAGACACGACGACCTTGCTGACGTTTCGCGTAGTTTACCACAATACGGCGTTGACCACGCTCAACAAATACAACAAAGAACGTCACTGCAAATACTAATACTGCAACCAACAGCAACACGAGGAAGTGCAGGTCGCCTTGACGCGCTTGCTCGATAGTATGGGCAATGGCTGGCGGGAGTCCCGCAACAATACCGGCGAAGATAATGATTGAGATACCGTTGCCGATACCACGTTCAGTAATCTGTTCGCCCAACCACATCAGGAACATAGTCCCTGTAACCAGACTTACAACAGCGGTGAAATAGAATGCAAAGCCTGGATTCATTACCAGGCCCTGCATACCAGGCATATTCGGCAGACCGGTAGCAATACCGATCGACTGGAATATCGCCAGCACCAGAGTACCGTAGCGGGTGTACTGGCTGATCTTACGACGACCAGACTCCCCTTCTTTCTTAATTTCTGCCAGCGTTGGATGAACCACCGTCAGCAGCTGGATAATGATCGACGCCGAGATATACGGCATGATCCCCAGAGCAAAGATAGAAGCACGGCTGAGAGCACCACCAGAGAACATGTTAAACATTTCAATGATGGTGCCTCGCTGTTGCTCAAGCAGTTTGGCAAGTACAGCGGCATCAATACCAGGGATCGGAATGAAAGAGCCAATACGGAACACAATAAGCGCACCGATTACAAACAGCAGTCTGCGTTTCAGCTCGCCTAAGCCACCTTTGGCACTTTGAAAATCTAATCCCGGTTGTTTAGCCATCTGCTACTTATTCCTCGATTTTACCGCCAGCAGCTTCGATAGCAGCACGAGCGCCTTTAGTAACACGCAGGCCACGAACAGTTACCGGAGTAGTGACTTCACCAGCCAGGATCACTTTCGCGAACTCGATCTGGATACCGATAATGTTAGCTGCTTTCAGCGTGTTCAGGTCTACAACACCGCCTTCAACTTTAGCCAGGTCAGACAGACGAACTTCGGCTGTAATCGCTGCTTTACGTGAAGTGAAGCCGAATTTCGGCAGACGACGGTACAGAGGCATCTGACCACCCTCGAAACCGCGACGTACGCCACCGCCAGAACGAGACTTCTGACCTTTGTGACCACGACCACCGGTTTTACCGAGGCCAGAACCGATACCACGACCCAGGCGTTTACCCGCCTTTTTGGAGCCTTCGGCCGGAGACAGAGTATTTAAACGCATCTCTTACTCCTCAACTTTAACCATGAAGGAAACCGCGTTGACCATACCACGAACTGCAGGAGTATCCTCGCGTTCTACGGTGTGACCAATACGACGCAGACCCAGGCCAAGCAGCGTTGCCTTGTGTTTCGGCAGACGACCGATTGCACTGCGGGTTTGAGTAATTTTAATAGTCTTTGCCATGGTTTATTTCCCCAGAATTTCTTCAACGGATTTACCACGCTTGGCAGCGACCATTTCCGGAGATTTCATATTTTCCAGACCGTCGATAGTTGCACGAACCACGTTAATCGGGTTAGTGGAACCATACGCTTTAGCCAGAACGTTACGAACTCCAGCGACTTCCAGAACGGCGCGCATTGCACCACCGGCGATGATACCGGTACCTTCGGAAGCCGGCTGCATGAATACACGAGAACCCGTGTGAGTACCCTTAACCGGGTGCTGCAGGGTGCCGTGGTTCAGCGCGACGTTAATCATATTGCGACGGGCTTTTTCCATCGCTTTCTGGATCGCTGCTGGAACTTCACGCGCTT
Source organism: Citrobacter sp. W9 (assembly GCF_026719375.1). Taxonomy (NCBI): domain Bacteria; kingdom Pseudomonadati; phylum Pseudomonadota; class Gammaproteobacteria; order Enterobacterales; family Enterobacteriaceae; genus Citrobacter; species Citrobacter sp. W9. Next base: position 16,318 of record NZ_JAPPTE010000030.1, read on the forward strand.
TACCGTAACCAAAACCAACGCGACCGTTACCATCGCCAACTACAGTCAGAGCTGTGAAGGAGAAAATACGACCACCTTTAACGGTTTTAGATACGCGGTTTACCGCGATCAGCTTTTCCTGCAGTTCGCCAGCTTGTTTTTCGATGTGAGCCATCTTACACCTCTACCTTAGAACTGAAGGCCAGCTTCACGGGCAGCATCTGCCAGTGCCTGGACACGACCATGATATTGGAACCCGGAACGGTCAAAGGACACATCTTTGATGCCTTTTTCCAGAGCGCGTTCGGCGACAGCTTTACCCACAGCTGCTGCAGCGTCTTTGTTACCGGTGTACTTCAGTTGTTCAGCGATAGCTTTTTCTACAGTAGAAGCAGCTACCAGAACTTCAGAACCGTTCGGTGCAATTACCTGTGCGTAAATATGACGCGGGGTACGATGTACCACCAGGCGAGTTGCGCCCAGCTCTTTGAGCTTGCGGCGTGCGCGGGTCGCACGACGGATACGAGCAGATTTCTTATCCATAGTGTTACCTTACTTCTTCTTAGCCTCTTTGGTACGCACGACTTCGTCGGCGTAACGAACACCCTTGCCTTTGTAAGGCTCAGGACGACGGTAGGCGCGCAGATCCGCCGCAACCTGACCGATCAGCTGTTTATCAGCGCCTTTCAGCACGATTTCAGTCTGAGTCGGACATTCTGCAGTGATACCTGCCGGCAGCTGATGATCAACTGGATGAGAGAAACCTAAAGCCAGGTTTACTACATTCCCTTTGACCGCTGCACGATAACCTACACCAACCAGCTGCAGCTTCTTAGTGAAGCCTTCGGTAACACCGACAACCATTGCATTCAGCAGGGCACGCGCGGTACCAGCCTGAGCCCATCCATCTGCGTAACCATCACGCGGACCGAAGGTCAGTGCATTATCTGCATGATTTACTGCAACAGCATCGTTGAGAGTACGAGTCAGCTCGCCGTTTTTACCTTTGATCGTAATAACCTGACCGTTGATTTTTACATCAACGCCGGCAGGAATAACGACCGGTGCTTTAGCAACACGAGACATTTTTTCCTCCGATTAGGCTACGTAGCAGATAATTTCGCCACCAAGACCAGCCTGGCGCGCTGCACGATCAGTCATAACACCTTTAGAGGTAGAAACAACTGCGATACCCATGCCAGCCATAACCTTCGGCAGCTCGTCTTTACGCTTATAAATGCGCAGACCTGGGCGACTGACACGCTGAATGCTTTCTACAACAGCTTTACCCTGGAAATACTTAAGAGTAAGTTCCAGTTCCGGCTTGGTGTCGCCTTCAACTTTAAAATCTTCAATAAAACCTTCTTCCTTCAGCACGTTGGCAATTGCCACTTTCAGCTTGGAGGAAGGCATGGTGACCGCAGCTTTATTCGCGGCCTGACCGTTACGGATACGGGTCAGCATATCCGCGATCGGATCTTGCATGCTCATCTGTCTTTACTCCCGTGATTCAATTGGTAATTACCAGCTAGCCTTTTTCAAGCCTGGTACTTCACCGCGCATAGCGGCTTCACGCAGTTTGATACGGCTCAACCCGAACTTGCCCACATAGCCATGCGGACGACCTGTTTGACGGCAGCGGTTACGCTGACGGGACGGGCTGGAATCACGCGGCAGAGACTGCAGCTTCAGAACTGCGTTCCAACGATCTTCGTCGGTCGCGTTCACATCAGAGATAATAGCTTTCAGTTCAGCGCGTTTTGCGAAGTACTTATCAGCTAAAGCTACGCGCTTTACTTCGCGTGCTTTCATTGATTGCTTAGCCATTCAGTAACCCTACCTTACTTGCGGAACGGGAAGTCAAAGGCAGCCAGCAGAGCACGGCCTTCTTCGTCAGATTTCGCAGTAGTGGTAATGGTAATATCCAAACCACGCACGCGGTCGACTTTATCGTAGTCGATTTCTGGGAAGATGATCTGCTCACGGACACCCATGCTGTAGTTACCACGACCATCGAATGACTTAGCGGACAGGCCACGGAAGTCACGGATACGTGGAACAGCAATAGTGATCAGACGCTCAAAGAACTCCCACATGCGTTCGCCACGCAGAGTTACTTTACAGCCGATCGGATAGCCCTGACGGATTTTGAAGCCTGCAACTGATTTGCGTGCTTTGGTGATCAGCGGTTTTTGACCGGAGATTGCTGTCAGGTCAGCTGCTGCGTTATCCAGCAGTTTCTTGTCAGCGATCGCTTCACCAACACCCATGTTCAGGGTGATCTTCTCGACCCGAGGGACTTGCATGACAGAATTGTAGTTAAACTCAGTCATGAGTTTAGCGACTACTTCGTCTTTGTAGTAATCATGCAGTTTCGCCATCGTACTACTCCAAATTACTTGATAGTTTCGCTGTTAGATTTGAAGAAACGGACTTTTTTGCCGTCTTCGAATCTAAAGCCTACACGGTCAGCCTTGCCGGTTGCCGCGTTGAAGATTGCAACGTTAGAAACCTGAATAGCAGCTTCTTTTTCAACGATGCCGCCTGGTTGGTTCAGAGCCGGAACCGGCTTCTGGTGTTTCTTAACCAGGTTGATACCTTCAACAATGAGCTTGCCGGAAGACAAGACATTCTTAACTTTACCGCGTTTACCTTTATCTTTACCGGTTAACACGATAACTTCGTCATCACGACGGATCTTCGCTGCCATGATTCGCTCCTTAGAGTACTTCTGGTGCCAGAGAGATAATTTTCATGAACTTCTCGTTACGAAGTTCACGAGTTACCGGCCCAAAAATACGCGTACCGATAGGTTGCTCGCTGTTATTGTTTAAAATAACGCATGCATTACCATCGAAGCGAATGACAGAACCGTCCGGGCGACGAACACCCTTCTTGGTGCGCACCACTACCGCCTTCAGCACATCACCTTTTTTGACCTTACCACGCGGAATTGCTTCCTTGATGGTGATCTTGATGATATCGCCGACGCCTGCGTAGCGACGGTGCGAGCCACCCAGAACCTTGATACACATTACGCGACGTGCACCGGAGTTGTCGGCGACGTTCAGCATAGTCTGTTCTTGGATCATTTTAGTGCTCCGCTAATGTCAACTACTACTGAGACCCGAAAATCAGGTCGTTAAAAAAGCCCCATATCGGGGGCGCGGCATTATAACACCGCTCAAACGATATGGGTAGAAAAAATAAACGGCTCATCGCTGAGCCGTTTATTCGTTGAGAATGCCTACTGTATTACAGAACAGCTTTCTCTACAACGCGAACCAGCGTCCAGGACTTAGTCTTGGACAGCGGACGGCATTCGCGGATTTCAACCACGTCACCAGTACCGCATTCGTTGTTCTCGTCATGTACGTGCAGTTTGGTCGTACGCTTAATGAATTTACCGTAGATCGGGTGTTTCACAAAACGTTCGATAGCAACAACGATGGATTTCTCCATTTTATCGCTAACAACGCGACCTTGCAGAGTACGGATTTTATCGGTCATTACGCACCCGCCTTCTCAGTCAGTAAAGTCTTAACGCGTGCGACATCACGACGCACTTGCTTCAACAGGTGAGACTGTTGCAGCTGGCCACTTGCAGCCTGCATACGCAGGTTGAACTGCTCACGCAGCAGATTCAGCAGCTCGGTGTTCAGCTCTTCAACACTCTTCTCACGCAGCTCTTTTGCTTTCATTACATCACCGTCTTAGTTACAAAGGTGGTTTTAATCGGCAGTTTCGCTGCTGCCAGCTTGAATGCTTCACGGGCCAGCTCTTCCGGTACGCCGTCCATTTCATACAGGACTTTACCCGGCTGAATCAAGGCAACCCAATACTCCACGTTACCTTTACCTTTACCCATACGCACTGCCAGCGGCTTTTCAGTGATCGGTTTGTCCGGGAATACACGGATCCAGATCTTACCTTGACGCTTAACTGCACGGGTCATAGCACGACGTGCTGCTTCGATCTGACGGGCAGTCAGACGACCACGGCCAACAGCTTTCAGACCGAAGCTGCCGAAGCTAACATCCGCGCCAGCAGCCAGACCGCGGTTACGGCCTTTGTGCATTTTACGGAATTTTGTACGCTTTGGTTGTAACATCAGCGACGCTCCTTATTTACGGCCTTTACGCTGCTGCTTTTTAGGTTGCGCAGCCGGTTTTTCCGGTTGTTCAACAGCAGCCATACCACCCAGGATCTCGCCTTTGAAGATCCACACTTTAACGCCGATTACACCGTAAGTGGTGTGCGCTTCAGAGGTGTTGTAGTCGATGTCAGCACGCAGAGTGTGCAGCGGTACGCGACCTTCGCGGTACCATTCGGTACGTGCGATTTCCGCGCCGCCCAGACGGCCGCTAACTTCAACTTTAATACCTTTAGCGCCCAGACGCATTGCGTTCTGTACAGCACGCTTCATAGCACGACGGAACATAACGCGACGTTCCAGCTGAGAAGTGATGCTGTCAGCAACCAATTTTGCGTCCAGTTCAGGTTTACGCACTTCGGCGATATTGATCTGGGCAGGAACGCCAGCAATATCAGCTACGACTTTGCGCAGTTTTTCTACGTCTTCGCCTTTCTTACCGATAACGATACCCGGGCGAGCGGTGTGAATGGTCACACGGATGCTCTTAGCCGGACGCTCGATAACGATACGAGATACAGACGCTTTAGCCAGTTCCTTAGTCAGGTACTGACGTACTTTAAAATCGCTGTCCAGGTTGTCAGCGAATTCTTTGGTGTTCGCAAACCAGGTTGAGTTCCATGGTTTTACAATACCCAGGCGAATACCATTAGGATGTACTTTCTGACCCATTGCTAGTCTCCAGAGTCTCAGCGATCGGACACAACCACAGTAATGTGGCTGGTGCGCTTCAGGATGCGATCTGCACGACCTTTTGCACGCGGCATAATGCGCTTCATGCTCGGGCCTTCGTCTACGAAAATTTTCGTAACTTTCAGATCGTCAATGTCAGCGCCATCGTTGTGTTCAGCGTTAGCAATGGCAGATTCCAGGACTTTCTTAACCAGTACAGCCGCTTTCTTATTGGTGTAGGTCAGAATATCCAGAGCCTGCGACACTTTCTTACCGCGAATCAGGTCTGCAACAAGGCGAACCTTCTGAGCAGAAGAACGAGCATGGCGATGTTGAGCTAAAGTTTCCATCTCTTCCTCCTACCTTATTTCTTCTTCGCTTTTTTATCAGCAGCGTGGCCGCGATAAGTACGAGTCGGTGCGAATTCACCCAGTTTGTGACCGACCATTTCGTCGGAAACAAATACCGGAACGTGCTGACGACCATTATGGACAGCGATGGTCAAACCGATCATGTTAGGAAAGATCGTTGAACGACGGGACCAAGTGCGCAGGGGCTTCTTGTCTCCGCTTTCCACCGCTTTCTCTACCTTCTTCAGCAAGTGCAGGTCAATAAAAGGACCTTTCTTGAGAGAACGTGGCATGGCTTATCCTCTAAAATTATTTGCTACGGCGACGTACGATGAATTTATCAGTACGCTTGTTGCTGCGGGTCTTCTTACCTTTGGTCTGAACGCCCCACGGAGTTACCGGGTGCTTACCAAAGTTACGACCTTCACCACCACCATGTGGGTGATCGACTGGGTTCATCGCAGTACCGCGAACGGTTGGACGAACACCACGCCAGCGTGCAGCACCTGCTTTACCCAGAACGCGCAGCATATGCTCAGCATTGCCAACTTCGCCCAGAGTTGCACGGCAGTCTGCTTCGACTTTACGCATTTCACCAGAACGCAGACGCAGGGTGACATAAGCACCATCACGCGCAACGATCTGAACGTAAGTACCAGCGGAACGTGCCAGCTGACCGCCTTTACCTGGTTTCATTTCTACGTTATGAACGGTAGAACCAACCGGGATATTGCGCATCGGCAGGGTGTTACCTGCTTTGATTGCAGCATCAACGCCAGATTGAACCTGGTCGCCAGCTTTCAGGCCTTTAGGGGCCAGAATGTAACGGCGTTCACCGTCTTTGTACAGAACCAGCGCGATGTTCGCGGAGCGGTTCGGATCGTACTCAAGACGTTCAACAATTGCTGGGATACCGTCTTTGTTGCGTTTGAAGTCAACAATACGATAAGCCTGCTTGTGACCACCACCGATGTGACGAGTGGTGATACGGCCATTGTTGTTACGACCACCGGATTTGCTGTTTTTTTCAACCAGCGGAGCAAAAGGTTTGCCCTTGTGCAGCTCTGGGTTGACCACTTTAACAACGTGGCGACGACCCGGAGATGTCGGTTTACATTTAACAACTGCCATTGTATTACTCCTCCGACTTACTCAGCGCCGCCGACGAAGTCCAGATTCTGGCCTTCCTTCAGGGTGACGTAAGCTTTTTTCCAGTCGCTACGACGACCGATACGCTGTCCGTGACGTTTAACTTTCCCTTTAACTACCAGGGTGTTAACGACTTCGACTTCGACTTCAAACAGTTTCTGCACAGCAGCTTTGATCTCTGCTTTGGTCGCGTCTTTAGCAACTTTGAGAACGATGGTGTTAGTTTTTTCCATCGCAGTAGACGCTTTTTCAGAAACGTGCGGTGCGCGCAGCACCTTCAGCAGACGTTCTTCACGAATCATGCCAGCATCTCCTCAACTTGCTTAACAGCATCAGCAGTCATTACGACTTTGTCGAAGGCGATCAGGCTAACCGGGTCGATACCAGTTGCATCGCGTACGTCAACCTTGTGCAGGTTGCGCGCAGCCAGGAACAGGTTTTCGTCCAGCTCACCGGTGATGATCAGCACATCTTCCAGAGCCATGTCTTTCAGTTTCTGTGCCAGCAGCTTAGTTTTAGGCGCTTCTACAGAGAACTTCTCGACAACGATCAGACGATCCTGACGTACCAGTTCGGACAGGATGCTTTTCAGCGCGCCGCGGTACATCTTTTTGTTAACTTTTTGACTGTGGTCCTGCGGGCGAGCAGCGAAGGTCACGCCACCTGAACGCCAGATCGGGCTCTTGATAGAACCTGAACGCGCACGGCCGGTACCTTTCTGGCGCCACGGCTTTTTGCCTGAACCAGTTACTTCAGCACGAGTCTTCTGAGCACGAGTACCCTGACGAGCACCAGCTGCATAAGCAACAACAACCTGGTGAACCAGCGCTTCGTTGAAATCACGACCGAAGGTAGTTTCGGAAACAGTCAGCGCGCTCTGCGCGTCTTTCAATACTAATTCCATTGCTATCCCCTTACGCCTTCACAGCTGGTTTAACGATCAGGTCGCAACCGGTCGCACCCGGAACACCACCTTTAACCAGCAGCAGGTTGCGCTCAGCGTCAACACGTACTACGTCCAGGCTCTGAACGGTTACACGTTCGTTGCCCAGCTGACCTGCCATTTTCTTGCCTTTGAACACTTTGCCCGGAGTCTGGTTCTGACCGATAGAACCCGGAACGCGGTGAGACAAGGAGTTACCGTGAGTAGCGTCCTGGGTACGGAAGTTCCAGCGCTTAACGGTACCAGCGAAACCTTTACCTTTAGAGGTACCGGTTACGTCAACTTTTTTAACGTCAGCAAACAGTTCAACGCTAATGTTCTGACCAACGGTGTATTCTTCACCATCTGCCAGACGGAACTCCCACAGGCCGCGGCCAGCTTCTACGCCAGCTTTAGCAAAGTGGCCAGCTTCCGGCTTAGTTACACGGTTAGCTTTTTTAGCACCGGTGGTAACCTGAACAGCGCGGTAGCCGTCGTTAGCCAGATCTTTAACCTGAGTAACGCGGTTTGCTTCAACTTCGATAACGGTTACTGGGATAGAGACGCCATCTTCAGTGAAGATGCGGGTCATACCCACTTTTTTACCGACTAAACCAATCATTGTATCAACCTCTCAATCGCTCGATGACCTGATTAACCCAGGCTGATCTGCACGTCTACACCGGCAGCCAGGTCCAGACGCATCAGAGCATCAACGGTTTTTTCAGTTGGCTCAACGATGTCAACCAGACGCTTGTGAGTACGGATCTCGTACTGATCACGCGCGTCTTTGTTAACGTGCGGAGAGATCAGAACGGTGAAACGCTCTTTGCGGGTCGGCAGCGGGATCGGACCACGAACCTGCGCACCAGTGCGCTTGGCAGTCTCGACGATTTCCGCGGTTGATTGATCGATCAGACGATGATCAAACGCTTTCAAACGGATACGGATTCTTTGGTTCTGCATGAGACCAGAGCTCCAATTATTTTATAGACGAAATAGTTACTCCTCAAACCCATTACGATTGATGGGAGAGTGTAACCGTTCTTACAGAGTTCCCCGATTGGGAACATTGTCAGATAGTCAAATCGACTATCAGTGGCTCATATCGAACCAGCCGTCAATTAAGACAAGCCCGCGCATTATACGTATCTGCGGGCTTAATGCAAGTGAAGTTGTATCGATAATAACCAACCTTTCGCAGGACGACGTTATTGCTGGTCAATTTCCGCTATGGCCTGCTTCACTCGCGCTTTGAGATCCCCGTTTTGAACAGACTCGTCAGGCGATGACGGTTCTTCGCTGCGCATATCATCCGCGCCTTCTTCTTCAACGGTCTCTTCCGGTTCCGGCAGCGGCTGCTGCTTATATATATAGTGCGCGTCAGACAGACGAAAGTTCGGCGGCACGGCCGGCGTCGCGGTATGCTGAATAAACGCGCTATGCGTATAGTAGCCTATGATTACCATGCCAATGCTCAACCCCAGCCATGAAAGCGCGATACGCGCGCCCCGCCATAACGTAAGCGGCATATCTGGACGGTCAAAACGTAGGTTTTCGCTACAATAATATTCATGATCCGTTTTCATGCTTTCCCTCCGTCATGCATCAGTTTTGGGCTTTCATCCAGCGCCTGCCATAGACGAATAAGAGTAAGCCGCCCTACCATACCGTCAGCCTTAATCTTATTTTGCATTTGAAACTGGCGGACTTTTTCCGATAAAAGAGGGCTCCACTCTCCCGTGCTCTCAGCCTCAACATTCAACACGCGACTCAGCATCATATCCAGCCAGAGAATGTCTTCGACGCTGCTTTTCTTCATGATGCTCACATTACCGTCTGGTGAAGGTTTCCACATTAGCGTGTAATTCCCTTGCCACACTTCACTGAACCAGGCTTTATCCATAATCCATGTACCAGCGCCCGACTGGGCAGTGATGGTCTGGTTGCTTTCTCCAATCACGACAACAGGTATAAGGCTATTATCTACCTTTAGCGTTGCTATCCAGGGGAGTTGCTGGGCCAGAAGCGATTCCAGCGTATCAGTGCCCGACAGGCAAACCAAACCCGCCCGGTACGCCTGATCGCACCATGCTTCCCCTTTATTGACTTCATATCCCCAGACGCTGTAAAGCCGCGCGAGCGACTCATTAGTTGACATAATCGTTGACGTCAGCGTTGTGGAAGAAAGTGATGCAGCCGATGGCTGTCCTGCAGGCCATATGCTGGCTATGGGCGGCAACCATCTGTCAAGCAATGGACTGAAGTGCCAGCCAGCGCTACCACATAGCGCCGCGACGACAACCACTGCCAGACACGTCCCCCCGGTTCGACGAGGCGCAGGCAGACAACGCAGCGCTTCACGTTGCTGAAGCGGCGTGATGCTGGTTTGTTGTTCACCCTGTTTCGTTTTATTACGCGTAAGATTCCACCCGACACGCGCCGCCAGATGCAGATTACCGCGGCAACGTTTCTTGATATGTCGGATAAATGTCTCAGGAAGGGCATCTTTGCCCTCCTGTTCCGTTTCGATACAGGGTGCGATTACCCTACGGTAATCCTCAATATCCGGGATGGGTACGTCGAACCAGAGCGGATGCATCGTACGCAACTGGCGCTGCTGTCTCAGACTGTATCTACCGGTTACTAGCAGCCGGGCCTTCGGCATTATGGCGATAAACGCCTTAACCGTTGCAGTAATACCGGTTGTGACCTGATGTCCGTCTTCCAAAATAAACAGAGGCTTATCGCATGCCTTAACGGTTATCAGACCAAGTAATTCGCTCCAGATCGTCTCGCCAGAAAATGACCGTCCGGTTAAACAGCCCACCTTTTGCGTATCTGCGATAACCTGCCATTCCCACCTATAACCTTTTCTATTTACAGGTGCCAGAGTTAGCACCCGATGTGGCCATAACGCTTCTACACTGCATGCAAGCGTGCTTTTTCCGGTGCCTTTTGCCCCATGTAATACCAGCCATTGTTCGTTCAAAAACGCGGAAAGGATATTATCCCGCAACAGTTGCTGGCGGGAGGTCAAAACAGAAATGAACTCATCCATGAACATTCATATTTTCCATAAAATTTATTATTTCCTAAAGTAGGAACGTGGGAGCCAAAACGCTTGTCGCCTGGCAACAGGATAAATATATTATCGTTATCATTAACAAGAAACAGATTAACTTGTTAGTTATTCTTAATCATAATTTTATGAAAACTATCCGCCACGTATTCAAAAGCACGCTATTTTATCATGGCGCCTACCTCATAGTGATATTTGCAAGCGTTATATGTATTTTTGCTTGTATACATAAAGGATATGAACAGTGGTTTGAAAACAAAACATTGCGGACAGCATCAAGTCAAATTCATCAGGAGAATATCTCAAACAGAAAACAAAAATGGCATTTATCATCCGTGCCCTTAGATGCAGATATGAATGTTTCCCCCCATCAACAATCGCATGCGCAAGAGGCATTGCTGTCCGGGGTCGTTGTCAGCGGAATTATTCATAGTTCAAATAAATCCATTTCCCGCGCAATCTTGCAGGAAAATGGTGAGCAAAATGTTTATGCCATTAATGATTATCTGAAGTCCTCCAGCAAAATACGTGTTACGGGTATTACAAAGAATCAGATAATGTTTTCTTCTGGTGAGCAAACCCTGCAACTGACATTGCTTGCTGAACTGGCACAACTGTCCAGGCCTCAGGGGGCGGTAGCATCCCAGCAAGAGCAACAAGCGGTAACGCTGGCTGATTTCATTGATGCCAGTCCTGTAGTGGATAAGAACACTTTACGTGGTTTACGCCTTCTACCACGAAAACAGGTTCAGTTTTTTAAGCATTCTTCCCTCGAACCTGGGGATATAGCCATTCAGCTAAATAATATCAAGTTGACTCAACAGGCAAATTTAGGCAAAGCACAAAATGCGCTTAAGCACCTTAAAATGGCTCAGTTCACCGTCTTACGTAATGCTTCGCCACGGTTAATTAATGTTTCAGTTCAACAATTCCAGGATGGAAAGGAAGACTAAATGGAGAGAACTGTTTTACATCGGCGACTGAAAAGTTGGTCGTTGATACTTTTACTCGCAGCCTCCTGCCGCACTGCATTCGCAGTCGATTATACCGCTAACTTTGACAATGCGGACATTCAGACATTTGTCAATATTATCGGCCAAAATATGGGTAAAACCATTCTGATTGATCCCGATGTTAAGGCTTCAATATCCGTCAGAAGCAATGATACCTTCAATGAGGATGAATATTATCAGTTTTTCCTGAGCGTACTGGATCTCTACGGTTTCTCAATTATTACTCTTGATAATGGGTTACTTAAGGTAGTGCGTTCAGAGCAAGTCAAAACAATGCCAGGAAGACTCATTAGCGGGACGAAACCCGGCAAAGGAGATGAACTGGTGACGCGTATTGTGTCACTGGAAAACGTTCCTGCTCGCGTATTGTCCCCCTTGCTTCGACAAATGCTTGATGGCGGTAAGGTCGGTAATGTTGTGCATTACGAACCATCAAATGCATTGATCATCACCGGCAAAGCCTCAACCGTCAATCGTCTGTTGGAGGTGGTTAAACGTGTCGATGTGATGGGTGATGCCAAAGAACAGGTTTTCACACTGAAGTATGCCTCAGCGACCGACCTGGCCGACGTCCTCAATGACCTGGCGCGAGAAAATGGCAAAGAGGCTAAACCGGCCACACTTCAGACGCGCATCGTTGCAGATAAACGTAGTAATGCGTTAATTGTCAGCGGTTCCGATCGTGCCCGGGCGCGCATGGCACAACTTATTTCCCGGTTGGATACGCAAGATCAAGGTGAAGGCAACACCCGTGTCTGGTATTTGAAATATGCCAAAGCAGATAAACTGGTTGAAGTTTTAACCGGCGTCACGCAAAAGATGAAGGATGAAAAAAGCAGCGCTTCAAAATCATCTGCCAGCAGCAGCAATAACGATATATCCATCACGGCAGATGAACAAACCAACTCGCTGGTTATTACCGCAGACCAAAGTATCCTCCAGCAGTTAGAAGATGTCATCGCCAAACTGGACATTCGCCGCGCCCAGGTTCTGGTCGAAGCTATCATCGTGGAAGTTCAGGATGGTAAAGGCATTAATCTTGGGGTCCAGTGGGCCAACAAAAACGTCGGCGTGCAGCAGTTTACCAAGACCAATCTTCCCATTTTCAATGCCGCACAAGGGGTTCAAGAATTCAAGAGACAGGGCGGTACCACCAGCGATAACCCTGCATATGATTTGTTCAGTAACTTCAATGGTCTTGCCGCAGGATTCTTCAACGGCGACTGGGGGGTTCTCCTTACCGTGCTGAGTAGCAATAGCAAGAATGATATTCTTTCTACTCCGAGTATCGTGACACTCGATAACAAAGAGGCATCTTTCAACGCCGGGCAAGACGTTCCGGTGCTTTCCGGGTCGCAAACCACCTCGGGCGATAATATTTACAGCACCGTCGAACGTAAGACAGTCGGCACTAAGCTAAAGGTTACGCCACAAATCAATGAAGGCGATTCCGTATTAATGGAAATTGAGCAAGAGGTGTCCAGTGTCGACTCTACGGCAACCTCATCCACTCTCGGCCCTACATTTAATACCCGTACTATTCAAAACGCCGTCCTGGTAAAAAGCGGTGAAACCGTGGTATTGGGCGGATTGATGGATGACTCAAGTAAACAAGAGGTTTCGAAAGTTCCCTTACTGGGTGATATCCCCCTCATTGGGCAACTTTTTCGCTATACCTCAAATGAAAAAAATAAACGCAACTTGATGGTGTTCATCCGACCAACCATCATCAGAGATGATGAAGTCTATCATTCGCTTTCGAGGGATAAATATACTGGCTTCAAGGAGATGCAACAAAACAGGAGTAGCAAGCAAAACGGTAGCCTGATTGATGTCGATGCCATTGAATCATTAGATGACCACGCATTTGACTCCTCTGTGGCCACACCAGCTAAGTCAAACAGCAAAAATCCGTTCCATAACGGCAGTGCAAAATGACAGCCTTTACGTGGAAAAAAGCACAGCGATACGGTATTGCCGTACAGCAGGAAGAGCTGATTTATGCTGAAAATACCTCGCTTGAATCTATGCTGGACGTAGCCGCAACAGCGCCTGAATGTAGCCGGTTTACCCGGCTCTCTACGCAACAGTTTGAGGAAAAACTCGAGCACCTGTATCAACAGAACAGCGGCAGTGCCCAGTTGATCGCAGAAGATATGAATAACCTTGATGATCTCAACATTCTTTCTGAGGAGATCCAGTCCAATGAAGATCTGCTTAACGAACAATCCGATGCGCCGGTCATACGACTAATTAATGCCGTACTCAGTGAAGCAATCAAGGAACATGCATCCGATATTCATATCGAAGTATTTGAGAAAACGATGGGGATCCGCTTTCGCGTCGATGGCGTTCTGCGTCCAGTGGTTCAGCCTAATAAAAAGTTGGCGGCCCTGCTGATCTCACGTATCAAAGTGATGGCCAAGCTGGATATTGCCGAAAAGCGCCTCCCACAGGATGGCCGCATAACGTTAAAAATAGGCCAGAGAAATGTGGATGTGCGCGTCTCTACGCTCCCCTCACAGCATGGCGAACGTGTCGTTTTGCGTCTGCTGGATAAAACCAGCCTGCGGTTATCAATCGATAAGCTGGATATGTCAGCAGAAGACACATGCAGCCTGAAAGATCTGATTGCCCTCCCCCACGGCATTATTCTGGTCACCGGCCCAACGGGTTCAGGAAAAAGTACCACGCTATACGCCATCCTTTCCGCACTGAATAGCCCGGAGCGTAACGTCCTCACCGTTGAAGATCCGATTGAATATGAACTGGAAGGGATAGGTCAAACGCAGGTCAATAGTCGCGTAGATATGTCTTTTGCCCGTGGGCTACGCGCCATTTTACGTCAGGATCCTGATGTCGTGATGGTAGGTGAAATTCGCGACGCCGAAACAGCGCAGATTGCTGTTCAGGCGTCGTTGACCGGACATCTGGTTCTTTCGACTCTCCATACAAACAGCGCCAGCGGAGCCGTAACACGATTGCGGGATATGGGGGTGGAATCGTTTCTGCTTTCTTCATCACTTGTCGGGGTTATTGCCCAGCGTCTGGTAAGACGACTGTGTAACCACTGCAAAATACCGCGCCCCGCCACCCACCAGCAACAACAACTCCTGCTGGCTCAAGGGGTCAATACCTCTCAGGTCTGGCATGCCGGGGGCTGCGAGGCATGCAGGCATAGCGGCTATCAGGGGCGACTGGCAATTCACGAGCTGTTACTTGTTACGCCTGAACTGCGCGAAGCCATTCACACAGAGACCAACGAACAGCATCTGGAGCAAATTCAGCGTCGTCACCATCGTAGTTTGCTGGCAAACGGTCTCCGCGTCGCCGCAGAAGGCATTACATCGCTGGAGGAGGTGCTAAGAGTGACATCGGAAGGGCAAACACCGACGGAGCAGCCTGAATGAAATATTGCTGGACCGCAACAGATGTGAAGGGAAATCGTATTACGGGCGTTAGCGAGGCCGCAAGCGAACGGGACATGGTGGCGCAACTGCGTAGCCAGGCCCTATTGCCGCAAACGATAAAACCCCAACGACGCGCGATCCCCCTGAAGACCCTCCCTGCACGAGTCAGTCACAGTGAATTAACGCTTTTTACGCGTCAGATTGCAACGCTAATCGCCGCAGCATTACCGCTGGATGAAGCCCTCGACGTGGTTCGGCAACAAAAAGAAAATAAGAAACTTGCCGATGTGATTACGACTCTTCGGCAGTCCATTCTTGAAGGACAATCACTGTCAACTGCGATGCAGGCGTATCCCCGCCTGTTTGATGCCGTCTTTTGTTCGCTCGTTAAAGCGGGCGAAACGGTGGGTCAGTTAGGCGCAGTTCTGGAAAGACTGGCGGATTTTAACGAAGCGCGCCAGCGAATGCGCAGCAAGCTTACGCAGGCTTTAATCTATCCTTCCCTGCTCACTACGGTCGCTATTCTGGTGGTTATTATTTTGCTCACCACCGTGGTGCCTAAAGTTGCAGCGCAGTTTATCCACCTCAAACACGCATTGCCGCTCACCACTCGGATCCTGCTCGCGATCAGCAATTTTTTGTCGGCATATGGCCCTTGGATCCTGCTCACCCTCATTGGCGGTGGCTGCCTGTTTTCTTTCTGGCTTAAACAAAAGGGAAACCGGCATCGATTTCACCGTTGGTTAATTCAGTTTCGCTTAACGTCGCCTTTAGTATGCGCCATCAATAGCGCTCGCTACTTACGCGCCCTGAGCATTCTTAACAGCAGCGGCGTTCCTCTTTTACAAGCTATGTCGCTTTCCGCTGAGGGGGTGAGTAATCAGGAAATACGCCAGCGTCTGGGTGAAGCGGCTGAGAGCGTTCGCCAGGGCAACAGCGTTAGCCAGTCGCTGGAGAAGACGAAGATTTTTCCCGCGATGATGCTCTACATGATCGCCTCCGGGGAAAAAAGCGGTCAGCTTGGAGAACTCATGCAGCGGGCAACAGAAAATCAGGAAATCCAGCTACAAAACCGCATCGCACTGACGCTGGCAATTTTTGAACCTGCGTTGATCGTTGTGATGGCGATGATCGTTTTGTTCATTGTCGTCTCGGTTATGCAGCCAATTTTACAACTTAACTCATTAATGAACTAAGGAAAGGTTATGGAACAACAGACACGAGCCACAGAGCGTGGCTTTACCCTCATGGAATTGATGGTGGTCATTGTGATTTTGGGGGTTCTGGCAAGCCTGGTCGTGCCGAATCTGATGGGCAACAAAGATCGCGCGGACAGACAAAAGGCGGTCAGCGACATTGTCGCGCTCGAAAATGCGCTGGACATGTACAAGCTGGACAACCATCGCTACCCCACGACGGAACAAGGTCTGGAAGCACTCATCACCGCGCCGGAGCTCTCTCCCAAGGCCGAAAATTACAATACTGACGGTTATATCCGACGTCTGCCTGCAGACCCCTGGGGGAACGACTATATCCTGATAAGCCCCGGCGAACATGGCGCTATTGATATCAGCTCCGTAGGGCCAGATGGAGAAGCTGGAACGGCGGATGACATTAACAACTGGGATAATAACAAAAAATCGCAATAAACATGACGCATCAGAAAGGATTCACGTTGCTGGAAGTGATGCTGGTTGTGGTCATTATCGCCATCTCAGCTACGGGCATTATCGCCATGCAAAGTGACCGGCTGGGATCAGGCGGAAAGCTACTACAGCGGATCGACACCTTCAGGCAGACGGTGAAATACGCGTCAGACCTGGCGTTGCTGGAAAAGCATGTGGTCGGTTTGCGGTTGACCACTGAAGGCTGGGCTTTTTACCTACCGCAAAAGGATTCAACCCACAAATGGAACTGGCAAGAGCTGGCCGACAGCGACAGTTTACCGCTTTACGGTGACTGGGCTGCGCCAGCGAAACCTGAAGTAACGCCTTCAGCAGAAAATGCAAATCCACAAATTATGATCTTACCCGATGGTCAACTGACGCCTTTTACCGTGATGTTCAGAGATGAAGACGGTGCAAAATTCGTGACTCTGCGGTGTGACGGATCGCTACCGCTGGATATCACTCGTCTTGAGGATGCGCAATGAAGCAACAAAGCGGAATGCTCTTGCTTGAGGTATTGCTGGCGATGGCAATCTTTGCGACCGCTGTAATAGGGCTGATTAGCAGTATGCAATGGCAACTCTCTGCTCTCGACACGCTGAAGCAAGAAACTCTGGCACTCTGGGCTGCGGACAACGCCTTGATTGGAACCATTAACGACCAGACCACCTCGGGAAAAGGTCAGACAATACTGCTGAACGAGACTTTCTCCTGGCAGTTGTCAGGTAGCCTGCAAAACCAGTCAGCCATTAATCAAAAGCAAGCCAGCGTAACCTCCGCCAGCGGACGGACGCTTAATCTGTACTCCTGGACGCCAGAAAACGGAGACAAAAAATGAGTAAGATGCCGCGGGGCTTCACGTTACTGGAAGTGATGCTGGCAATTGCCATTTTCTCGACGCTCAGTTTTTTGGCCTCAATGGTTTTTTCCCAGGCCTCAGAGCAGCATCAGCGTGCAAAAAAGACAGCCGATAATTTTGATGCTATTCAGCATACGATGCTGCTGTTTGAAAACGATTTGATGCAGTACGTTCCGCGAAAAAACCGTCAGACGAATCAGCCTTTTTTCAGCGAAAAAGATGGCGCGATTTTCACTACCCAGACACGAGACCCAGCCATGCCTTTCGAGGCCGCTTTCATTCTCACTACCGTCCACTGGTATGTGGACAACGGCACGTTATACCGCGCGTTGAGACGCTCGCCCGATGGCAAAAAGGAGGCACCGCCACAAGCGTTACTCTCCGACATCGCTCATCTATCCGCAACAATGGCTCTCGCTGAGGGCGACAGTGCATCCACAACGGCTAAAATAACGCTGGAGCGTGAAAACGGAGAGATTCTTACTCGTCTTTTTATTCTGCCCGGCTGGTTCCCGGAGAAACAGAAATCCAGCCCGACTTCAGGGGCGGCTACAGGGACAGCTAAATGAGTAATCAAAGGGGATCGGCGTTACTGATCGTGTTGATGATTCTGGCGCTGATGGCCGCGCTGGCTTCAGAAATGACGATCAGCTTTCAGACTCAGTTGCAGCGCAGCCGACGCACAAATGACAGTATCCAGGGGAAATATGCGCTGCTGTATGCCGAAGCGCAAGCCACTGCACAAACGCTGCAGAATGCCAAGGATAAGCTTAGCCAATTTGATGAGCTCCCCCAGTTTGCAGAACTTCGCGACAACACAACGGTAAGCTGGCAAACCAGCGATCTACAACATTGCTTCAATCTGAATGCATTAGCAGATGTGCCGACGGACCCGATGACCACTCTGCCCTATAAAATCGAGGTGTTCGCAGCCCTGTTGGAAAAAATCGGCGTGGAAAAGTATCGCGCAGACGAGATCGCTCAATCTGGCGCAGATTACATTGACGCTGACGTGACGCCCCGTGTCAAAGGCGCTGAAGATGAGTATTACAAGTCCAGCCAACCGGGTTTTCTTACAGCAGGCCAGATGATCTTTTTACCTGCCGAAATACGCAAGCTCAAAGGAATGACCGACGCTATTTATCAAAAATTATCCCCTTTTATCTGCGCGACATTCAGCAATGAACTCGCCATAAATATTAATACTCTTACTGAGCAGCAGGCCCCTCTATTAGCTGCGCTATTTCTCAATAACCTCAGTGACTCAGATGCAAAAACACTGCTGAAGAAACGCCCTGAAGGTGGCTGGAAAACGGTAGATGCCTTTCTCTATCAGGCACAACAAGATTACAGCGCCGCCAAACCCCTGACGGATTCGCTTAAAAAACAGTTAACCGCCAATAGCACCTTTTTTTTGACCACATCTACAGCCCACGAGGGTGACCTTACTTCCGGTATGCGCACATTTTTCTTTTATGATGAAAAAAATAAAACAATTAAAATCTATTTACGCCAACTTACGGATGGCAGTAGCGAAGAGTAAAGCAGTTTCAGTGTCCTCACCAAAACTGCTTATCCGCCTGCAAAAACAGCCGTCAGCCCCCGTGGAATGGGTGGAATATACTGAAGGTGGAGGAGGTGAAATCCAGCATCTGTCCATGGAACAGTTAGCGGAGCTTGGTACACTTCCAGCGGCGCAGTCCGCACATCTGCTTCTTTCCGCCAGTATGGCGACATGTAAAACAATCGTCATACCGGATGAAGAGTATGAACTGACTGACCAAAAGCTTCACTGGCTCGCTGATGAAACGCTCGACGAAGGGGCGCCCTCATTGCACTGGACATTACTGTCCCGCCAGGGGTCTCGTCTCACTGTTGCAGGCATTGATGCCGACTGGCTTGAGTCTCAGCTCCGAACCCTTGCCGATGCAGGTATTAACACCACATGTGTCACGTTTGACGCCTGTTGCCTGCCGGCATGCGACAATGGCTGGACGGTATTAAGAGAGGGCGATCGGTGGTTGCTCAGAACACAGGAAAATTATCTCTCCTGCCTGACGGAGGCGTGGCTTACCCACCTGCTTACGCATTTCGGCCCTCCGCAGTTGGTAAACTACGGTTCGTTACCACTGGCCTGTTCCACTACAGAGAGTCAACCTGAACGCCATATTCTGACTCTCTACCCAAACGGCAATGTACCTAATCTTCTACACGATAAGATTCGCGTCCCTTCTCCGCGCTCGCCCAGGACCGCGCTCCTGAAGCGCGTCGCGCTATTCAGCATCATACTGGCTGCGGGTGTCGCACTGCTTACCCGCTCTATTACCTACTGGCAACTCCATAGCCTGGAGAAGCAGCTCAGTCAGGATCTGGTACAGCAGTGGCAGCGATACATTCCTGAGAACAGACACAGTAGCAATTTGCGAACCTATCTGCCGAAACAGTTACAACAACATATCCCCGCCCCCTATTTGTTCTTGCAGCAGTTGCAGTCAAAGCTGTCAGCATTCCCGGGATTGGCGCTGGAAGGACTGAACTATGATCCGGCGAGTAAATCTTTGCAGCTTTTCATCTACGCCAGTGATGAAAGCCAGGTACAGGCATTCATCAAAGCGCGCATCTATGGCTTGCCATTAAAAGTCGAAAAACATGAACAGGGAATGTGGACACTTCGAAATGATTAAACGTGCTCAGGTCTGGTTTCATCATAAAAATACGCATGAGCAACGCATCTTTATAACGTTGTTCGGATGCTGCCTGTTGGCCATTTTTTGGTTTGGCGCCTGGCAGCCTTTAGGTCAGGCTATCGATACAATGCAATCCCGGGACGAAAAGTTACAGCTCGACATACAGTGGCTTCACAAACAGGCTTCAGCAGCCGGTCTTCTTCCACAGCGGACGCAATCGGACTCCCTGGAAACGCTGGTGAAGCGCAGTCTTAAAAAATCGGGACTTAACGCAACACTCCAGCCGGCTCACGGTGGTGGACTCAATATCAGCGCCTCCACCATCAAGATGGACACCTTCGTACGCTGGTTGGCGGTGTTACAGGGCGAATATGGTCTGCACATCGTGGCGCTTGAGTTTCACGCCAGTAAAGACGATGCCGACAGTATTACGCTGACACGACTGACGATTGGAGCGAAAAAAAATGGATAATGGGTTAGCAATATTGTTCCTTGTCGTTGGACTACTGGCGGGCAGCACCATGGGAATGCTCACCTGGCGCCTGCCTCTGATGGTGCTCCCCCCCACCCCCGCAGACGGAGCGCTCTCCCCTTTTAATTTATGGCTGCCTGGTTCGCATTGCTGCCACTGCCAAACCCCGCTGGCGTGGTATGACAACATTCCCCTACTGAGTTGGCTATGTCTGAAGGGGAAGTGTCGTCATTGTGGTCTTCCTGTCTCGAAACGCTATCCTTTGCTCGAAGCGCTCTGTGCTGTCATGGCCGTTTTCTGTTACGCCCTGCACCCCAACGAAATCCTGCTGGCGCTGGCGCTCTTTATCTATTTTTGGTTTGCGCTCGCACTCAGCGTAATCGACCTGCAGCATTATCTTCTGCCTGACAAACTCACGCTGCCATTGCTGTGGCTCGGGCTGTTATTCAACGCCAGTTTCGGTGTTATACCCAGCAAAGACGCCATCATTGGAGCCGTTGCGGGATATATGATTTTGTGGTTGATCTACTGGTTAGTCAGGTTGTTATGGCATAAAGAGGGGATCGGCTACGGGGACTTCAAAATGCTGGCCGCTGCCGGGGCCTGGAGCGGTTGGCAAAGTATACCGATGATCCTTTACGCAGCTTCCATCACAGGGATTATTTATGGTCTTCTGTTATGGGCAAAAAAAGGACGTCGCGGCGCGCTGATTCCTTTTGGTCCGGCACTGGCCGTAAGTGGGTGGGGTTACTTTTGTTGGATAAGTTGGTGAACTCAACAGGAAGGATTAACTCCTTCCTGTATTAACGACTCTGCTTCTACTCTTCTTCGCGAATTTGCGCCTGCAGATAATTCTGGATCCCCAGTTTATCGATAAGATCCAGCTCGGTCTCCAGCCAGTCGATATGGCCTTCCTCATCCGCCAGAATTTCAATCATCATGTCACGGCTGACGTAATCAAATACACTGTCGGCATAGGCGATTGCTTCACGCAGGTCTTTTGCACCTTCCAGCTCAAGAGCCAGATCCGAACGCAGCATCTCTTCAACATCTTCACCGATGCCAAGTTTGCCCAGATCCTGGAGATTGGGAATACCTTCAAGAAAGAGAATACGCTCAATGTACTTATCGGCGTGTTTCATCTCGTCGATAGATTCATGATATTCAACGTCATTCAGACGTTTGAAACCCCAGTTTTTGAACATTCTCGCATGAAGAAAATACTGGTTGATGGCGACAAGCTCGTTTCCCAATAATTTATTGAGATAATTTATTACCTTAACATCACCTTTCATTATATAGTCCCTCCGCTTCCACTCTTAGAGAGTAGATGGGGCTAGCGGGATGTCAAAAAAAAGAGTGTGACTCAGGCGATCTCTTTAAATTCTGGCATTTGCATTAATTCTTCCTGCATCACTTCGCGCGCGGCCCGAATACATTTACCACATTGATTTCCAACAGGAATAAACTTGCGTAACTGCTGAAATGACTGTGGGTGAAACTGGCGTACCGCCTGACGAATTTTTTTATCACTGATGCCGTTACATAAACAAATGTACATATATGCTCCCAACCATGAACACCATCAGGATAAATGATTATTGTTCTCAATACAACGTCATCTAAAAGAAATAAATCCCTCCCCCTGCACAGAATCGGGTTTGGGATTTATTTCAACGAGTTAACAACTAATCATTAATGGACCAGAGCACCGCCATCCTTCAGAATATCGTCTGTAAGTACCACTTCTGCAATAGTCGTTTCAACACTATTACTGAAACGATACAAGCGAACAGTATCTCCCGCTTTCAATTCTTTGACCCAGGTCCCCGTGACGGTGTCATTCGCTTTATTAACGCGTTTCTGACCACCACTGATTGAACCAAACTGGCTTTTGCCGATATATTTTCCATTTAACTGAATAGAGTAGTTTTTATTTCTTGCCTCATGAGCGGCAGTAGTCAGAGTCATACTTAACGCAGGCTTGTCGTCCTGAATAACAACCTGGAACTCTTTCAGTTCACTGGCAATCTCCGGACGCATATCTTTTTTACCTGCCAGAGTTTCTTCTGTCACCGTTACTTGCTCCAGTGGGTAGAGTACACCATTGCTGTAGCAGCTCAGTTCAATAAGATCGCCAACCTTCAGCGGCATTCCCCAGCTCGCGGTAACAGTACCTTCCTCTTCATTAATTTCTTTTTTACCCCAATCATAAATGGTGCCATACTGGCTCTTACCGTAATATTTTCCATTCTGATAAACAGAATAGTTCATATTCCTGGCCTCATGTGCCGCTTTGGTGATGGTGAATTCCGTCATCGGCGTACCGTCTCGCAGATATATGCCAAAATCTGACAGATTCGCGCGGCATTCGGATAAAGGCACTTCCATTATATCATCGACAATCTCACCCAATTCATGTTCTGGAGTATCACCGCTAATATCCCAGATTATCGCTCCGCCGTATCCTTGCTGGTTAATGTAGGCAACTTTTTTCTGAATCGACTCCGGATCGTCATACGTCAAGAACTCTTGCGTTTTCGCATTATACAAGTAAGGAACCTGTGATTCCGGATCCCAGTAGCGAGTGTAGTCAGCAGACGAAGAATACTGTTTTAACAGATAGTAGGGGTTAGTACCGGTATACTGATCTTCATCATCCCACGCGCCGTGTACGGTAGCGGAACCTGAAGCGAACAGACCAGGCAGACCTTTAACGATTTCCGTCGGCGCCACGCTACCCCAGCCACGGCCGTAGAACGGGATCCCCATCATCAGCTTACTTTTGGGCACATGCCATTTCGAACTGTATTCCTGCATCGTGGAAGCGACATTTAGCAACTGATCGGCATCCTGGCTGTTGGCATAGAGCGGAGCATTGTGGCCGGTGATAGGGTCAAAAGCGCCGTGAATATCATATGCCATGACATTGACGCTATCCAGCAATGGTGCGGTGACCTCTGGGTTGATGTACTCAATATTATTATGGTTGGTTGTTACTGCTGCGGAAAGTTGGAAGTACTTATCGCTCTGTAAACCAAGGGTATCCAGTTTACTTCTGAGCGTCTGGATAAGTTTAGTGAAATTGGTCTTTTCAGTATCGCTATCCGGGTATTCCCAGTCTACATCAATACCATCAAACCCCCACTCCTGCATGAAAGCAATCATGCTGTCTGCCAGTTTATTGATACCGTCATCCGTTTTGGTGGCTTCTTCGAATACACCTTCTTCAGAGTTATTCCATCCGCCAACGGAGACCATATTTGTGACGTTGTTTTGCTCAGTCAGTTTGTCCAGCTGACGGAGCAGATCCGGGCCTTTATAGGTATCATGGACAATAACTTCACCATCCTTAATAACCGCAAAGCCATAGTTAAGGTGGGTTAACTGACTGAAGTCAATTTTATCCGGCGTGAAATAGTTATGTGCTTCATAAACGCCCCACTCAGGGA
This sequence comes from Citrobacter sp. W9, assembly GCF_026719375.1. NCBI lineage: Bacteria > Pseudomonadati > Pseudomonadota > Gammaproteobacteria > Enterobacterales > Enterobacteriaceae > Citrobacter > Citrobacter sp. W9. Next base: position 40,185 of record NZ_JAPPTE010000030.1, read on the forward strand.
AATAGCCGATAACTTTACGTTGCGCGGCAGCCTTATCTTTACCTTGTTTTTGCAGATCTGCCGCTTTCTGGCCGGTATAAGGCGTAAAACTGAACGTGGCAAGATTTTGTATTTGAATAGGACCGACCTTCAGCCATACAGAGTCACTTCCTGGAACCATACCGGGATCAACCCACCACTGACTTTTCCAGTAATAGCCATTATATCGAACAATTGTTCCTGTCGTACCATAAGTGGCAGTGGGATCATAGTCTACAGAATTAATTGCGTTATTATCCTTTTCCGCTACGGTTACCGTCACCGTACCCGGAAAATTATTTTGACTACTGTCTGTATAAGCGACCCAGGTATTACCATTATCCTTCGTCAACATCTGACTATTATCAAGGCCGCTGATTGTATTAGTGTCGTCATTCATCGACAACGTTGCAGCAAATGATGAAAAAGACAATGACATCCCAGCAGCAAGTATTGCCGCTGTTAATTTATTTAGTTTCATACATTATCCTTAATGATAAAATTATTGCTCGGTAAATAGCCATTTTTGGCAATGTTAGAATAGGTAATAGAACCAGCAATAACAATTAATACATTTCTCATCAAACCAGAGGTCATTGCTATATATAAACCTCACTAATATACCGTCAGAAAAGGAGTATTACTGGAAAAAATATCATCACAGCGGTCAATAATCACAATATAAAGATCCGTTACATATCTGGCCAATCACGCATGTCAAAGAAAAACGATAACCGATATCACTTCATTCACGCCTATGCCACAAAAATAAAATAGATAGTATGAATAACAAAAAATGTAATTTTTTATTACAGACAGGAACGTCATAAAAAAGCCTGAGCAGAATAAGTTATCTGACTCAGGCATTGAGATTAACTCGATTTGTAATACTTCAGGTTACATCTGCAATAGCTGCGCTCACTCTGCGCAATCACACAGTAACCTTTTGCTGCTGAGGATGAATGAGGCACCTCCCTGTCCCTCATTCAAAGGCAGCCTTTGGATGTTTTTAGCCTATAACCCGAATGATTAAGGGCATAAACTGTTTTCAGTTATTTCAGCATATCTTCCGTAACAACTACTTTCGCAATGGTCGCCGGATTTGGTGTAATACGCTCGACAACCACCGTTTCACCCACTGAAATTGCACGCTCATCAGATTTTACGGTTGTCACACCATTTTTGGTTGATTTCGAAGAGTAGTAACATTTGCCATTATCACAGCTGAAGACGTAGTTACCGTTTTTCTCATCACCCATAACTTTAACCACATATGCGCTGTTGGTGCCTGCAGCAACTTTATCAGCGGCAAAATCGACATACACCATAGGAATGCCATTCTCTTTCTTCACCGTCAGAGAAGACACATCCGCACTGCCTACCAGTGGATTATTGCCTGCCAGCATGTCATCCGTCACGGTGAGCGTCGCCAGTACCTGAGCATCAGGGTGAGTACGCTTTACTGTCACCACGCTGCCAGGATGAAGCATATAACTCAAGCCGCCAGTACGCAGAGTAGACTGTTCGCCATAGTTATAACGGTAGCTGTAATAATTCTTCTTCCCTTCCGTCGAGAAAACATATTTACCATCGACCTCAACACGGTAGTTATTAGAATCACTCAGCTTGCTGGCATCAAAGTTCACATTGACTCGCTGTGAGCCATCAAAAACATCAATGTAAACGGCTTTGACATCACCCGCTAAATCACCTGCAGTTTCGCTTTGGGTAAACGGGGCAAAGACTTCGCTAAAGGCGTATTTCGCAGCCTGCTGTTCGGTCAGACCGCTGTGCTCAGGGGAAACCTGCCTGGCCACGCCAGGCTGATCGCGCATTATGGACCATATGCCAATCATGCCCAGACCACGATCAGTGGCATCCTGCATCACCAGTTTCGCATCAGACATATAAAACACTTCGCCCTGAACGTCGTTGTAACCGATCATCGGCGTCGTGCCCATCATGGCGTTGATTTCCGCATCGCTCTTGTCAGTGAAAATCTGCTTCATCTGGCTATGGAGGTTTTCAATGGCGGATGTCGCACACTTGCCATGAATGTTTTGGCCTTCAGTACCATCAGACTGGCAAATGCTGTTACCGTAATCCATCGCCATGACGTTGACACCAGCCAGTTCAACGCCCTTGGCTTTCGCATCTTCAAGTACGTAAAGACCTTCAGCCGTCAGGCCCGTCGGCAGAATAGGCAAGGTGTACCAAATCCCGACGCTACGACCTTCTGCTTTCCAGGTGTCCTGAACAGCCTTCACCGCTTCATTACGACGGTTTATGGATTCATGATCCGCAACCCAGGTGCCTTCAATATCGAAGTCCAGCACGTTAAGATTCAGGTTGTCTACGATATCGTAATAATGCTGCTTCAGGTCATTCACATTCTTACAAGACGCTGCCAGTGGGGAGTTATTCGCTCCGCCAATGGAAACCATGATGTCGCCACCTGCTTCACGCAGCGCTTTAATTTTGCTGTACTGAGCGTAGTCGTTAACGTTATATGCGGTACCCCATGTCGGCAGGCAGGTATCTGCATCTTTACTGACCACGAAAGCCATGGTGAAGTGGGTGACATTCTGGTTCTGCGCAAGGCTTGCCAGATCCGGCTGTGAGTTGAGGGTAAAATCGACATATGGGGCATAGACATGCGCAGGCCATGGTGACTTCGGCGTGCCTACTTTTTCTTTGGTGCCGGTCCAGTCGATAAACACGCGCCATGGATTGGTATCAGATGGGGAGACTTTCTGTACTTTGGACTGCGAAACGTAATTACCACCGTTATAGCGGATCAGCGTGCCGCTTTCATATACAGTGGAGGAATTATATTCTGGAGCTTTATTCAACTGGTCCTGAGTATAAGAGACAACAGTGCCCAGTGGTTTCCATGGACGACCATTTGTGCCGGTTGGGTTTTGATTAGCTGGAAGAGAAGGATCATCCCCTACGGTATAAAACAGGGCTTCATATTCCTGGCCATTTTTCTGAACTTTATCGCCTTTATTATAGACGGTCGAGGACGCCCATTGCGTGACAACGGCATAAGCCTCCCATGGATTTTCCTGACCAGGAGCAAAACCATAAGCGCTTTGCGCGACAGACGTTTTATACGTCGCATTATTATAAATAACAATATCACCAGCATTATAAGCGATACTATTGTCATATGCTGGGTAAGTTACCGTACCGCCACCCGTATCGCAGGTTGTTGGATTACCATATTTCGTTATTTCATCAGCGGTCGCTGCTCGCTCGTAGCGCCATGGGTTATTCGCTTCGTCGCCCGCGGCGTTTCCCGGACAATCCGATGCACCTACCCACCACGCATTGCTATACACGCCGCTGTCGAAAATCACTTCATACGTACTGCCGCCTTCCTGACCGCTCCATGCTTCCAGGGCAAATGCTGGCAAGGCAGCACATGTCAGCCCCATACAAAATAAGGCTTTTGTTGCGAGATTTAATTGCATTATTAAACATTCCTGTTGTTATAAATCCATCAATTTATTACATATGTATGTAATAACGCATAAGGTAGATATAACAACAAACAAGTTCAATTAATAAAATACAAATCGCAATGCTTTAAGAAATGAACAAACTTATCCTACCAGATAAATTATTTATATATTGAGATTAACTAATATTTCTGAAATCTTTAAATAAACACAAATAAAAAAGCCCCGAAATATATTCGGGGCTTTTAAACTAACTACGTTAAATAAACGTAATATTAGCTCATTACTTTAGCAACAACGCCCGCACCTACAGTACGGCCGCCTTCACGGATTGCGAAACGCAGACCGTCGTCCATCGCGATCGGGTGGATCAGGGTAACAACCATTTTGATGTTGTCGCCCGGCATTACCATCTCTACGCCTTCCGGCAGTTCGA
>NZ_JAPPTE010000031.1:0-43920 GCF_026719375.1 Citrobacter sp. W9
CGGGTCTGACGGCGCTTAGTGCTGAATTCACTATCGGCGAAGGTGAGTTGATGGCTCATGATGTCCCTCTGGGATGCGCTCCGGATGAATATGATGATCTCATATCAGGAACTTGTTCGCACCTTCCTTAGTCGGTTTGCGATTGCAGAAATCAAGTTTTTTATTTGCAAAGTTCAGAGATTGTTTATTTGAAGAAACTGAACTCCGTAAATCTGATTTCACCGAGTCGGAATTTTATAATACCGAATTCAGGCATTGTGATTTATCTCGCTGTGACTTTTCATTGACTGATGGCCTTGATATAAATCATGAAATAAATAATATTTCTTCAATGAAAATCCATCAGGATGCCGGTTTTATAATCCTTAGAAGGATGGGGGTTATTATTTCATGATGCTGGTTGAGCATTAATAATTTACTCAGTGCGATATTAAGAACAGTAATTAACAAAACTAGGTAAATTATAAAAGTATTCCCATGTGAGATTGGAGAAACTTATGTATTTAAAATCATATAATAACAACGGCGTAATGTCGTTAAAACGTGGCAAATTCAATGTGGCCTATAACAAATCGGAAAGTCACGTCTATCAGGAGATAGATAACGAAGTCAGCGAGATTAAAGCCAGGACCGGTACCCAAATCTACTCCCCTTCTTCACCCGTCACCGTCCAGCCCCTCGGAGGCGCCTGTCTGGGTACTTCTAATCAGGACGGCGTGATTGGTGCCAACGGTGAGATGTTTGACAATCCGGGCCTGTATATCGCCGATGCGGCCGCGCTACCCGAGTCCCCTGACAGACCACCCAGCCTGACCATTACCGTCTGGGCTGCCAATGTTGCCGACAGACTCCTCGACACGCTCAGGCACGAGTCTTTGCAACAGCACTATCCGGCTTCGCAATCCCGTTAGTACCCCAAAGCACGAATTTTTCCGAACGGAGCAGTTTAGCCAGCCGCTCCGCCCTTCCCAGCGTCCCACCCGGATGTCCGCTTAACAGCGTCCCGGCGGGATCAGTTACAAGGTTGGTCAATGACAAAGCAAGTTGAAGTACTGATTATTGGCAGCGGTTTTGGCGGCGTGATTGCCGCACGACGCCTGGCCGCTGCGGGTCGAGATGTCTTAATGCTGGAGCGTGGTCCCTGGCGCGATACGGTGCCGAACCGTTCAATCGGACTCAAAAATCTCGTGCCACTCCCCCAGGGAAATAAAGCCCTTACGCATGGTCTGAGAACGGTAGGCTCGCACCTGTTCAAAAAGACATTCACGTTTAATAACAAAGGCTTTATTGAAGCCTACGCCGGTAGAGGAGGCCCGTACCAATCATTGAATCACGCCTTACTCTCGCGGCCAGTTGTTCTTCGTTCAGGTTCTCCGTACCAGCCGGGCGTTGCGGCAGTACGAAATAGCAAATTTCGGCATTACTGTCCCAAACGCGAATTTCTTTCTCCGGTGGAAGCTCAGTACCGAACTTCTTCAGCACGCCTCTTGGATCAATCACCACACGGGAGCGGTACTGTGCAGATTTAAACCAGATTGGCGGCAATCCCAGAACCGGCCACGGATAGCAGGAGCACAGCGTACAAACAACGATGTTATGTACCGCATCACTGTTTTCGAGGACGTGAATGACTGCGCCTTCGGCACCTGAAAAAACCATCTCGCTGATGGCAGCCGTGCCATCTTCAAGCAGCTTTTTTTAAATTCGGCATCAAGCCAGGCGCGCGCCACGACACTGGCACCGTTACGGGGACCGATCTTGTTTTCAAAATAGTCCACGATGGCGTCTGAAGTTTCTGGATCGAGCTGACCTTTCTCCGTCAGGAATGACTGAATCGCCCGCACTTTGATGGCATTTTCGGAAGGTAAGACATCATGATTTGATATGCTGACTCCACTGTAAGTGATTCATAACTGATTGCTCCAGCCTGTTGGCTGGAGCAAAGAAAATTAAAGGGCGGGATGAGTGCGATGCCAGTCAGTAACCTGCTGCCACGCCCAGCCAGACTGTATCAATGCGGTTTCGCCAAAATGTGGTGCAACAAGCTGGAAGGCGATTGGTGCGCCTGCAGCAGTACGCCCGCAGGGCAATGTCAGAGTTGGGTGGCAGGTCAAATCAAAAACGCTGGTGTAACGCAGCACACCACTGAACAGTGTTTCGTCCTGACCAAACATGCTCATGAGGACTTTTACATGATAAAGCAAATGCGCCAGCAGGGTGCGTATATTGTTGATATTGCCACTCAGGTTGGTTGCTCTGAGCGGACTGTCAGACGGTACCTGAAATACCCGGAACCTCCGGCCAGAAAAACACGCCACAAAATGGCCAAACTCAGGCCGTTCATGGACTATATCGACATGCGTCTGGCTGAGAATGTCTGGAACGGCGAGGTCATCCTCGCGGAAATCAAAGCGATGGGTTATACCGGCGGACGCTCCATGTTGCGTTACTACATCCAGCCAAAACGTAAGATGCGGCCATCGAAGAAAACGGTTCGCTTCGAAACTCAGCCCGGTTACCAGCTCCAGCATGACTGGGGAGAAGTTGAGGCTGAGGTTGCCGGGCAACGATGCAGGGTTAACTTCGCGGTTAACACGCTGGGGTTCTCACGTCGCTTCCATGTCTTCGCGGCACCAAAGCAGGATGCTGAACATACCTATGAGTCACTGGTCCGCGCCTTCCGCTACTTCGGCGGCAGCGTGAAAACCGTGCTGGTCGATAATCAGAAAGCCGCAGTGCTGAAAAATAACAACGGGAAGATGGTGTTCAACTCCGGGTTCCTGCTGCTGGCCGATCACTATGGCTTCCTGCCACGGGCATGCCGTCCACGAAGGGCCAGAACCAAAGGTAAGGTGGAGCGGATGGTGAAATACCTCAAGGAGAACTTCTTCGTCCGGTACCGCCGGTTCGACAGCTTCGCCCAGGTTAATCAGCTACTGGAGCAGTGGATGGCTGACGATGCCGACAGGCGAGAACTTCGCCAGTTCAGGCAGACACCGGAACAGCGCTTCACGCAGGAACAGGAGCATCTGCAGCCGTTGCCGGATACGGACTTCGATACCAGCTACTTCGATATCCGTCATGTCTCCTGGGATGGCTATATCGAGGTTGGCGGAAACCGTTACAGCGTGCCGGAAAGCCTGTGTGGCCAGCCGGTATCAATACGGATCTCGCTGGATGATGAACTGCGGATCTACAGTAATGAGCAGCAGATGGCATCGCACCGTCTCTGTTCGGCTGCATCCGGCTGGCAGACCGTGCCGGAGCATCACGCCCCGCTCTGGCAGCAGGTCAGTCAGGTGGAACCCGAAATCTGATTTATTCAACAAAGCCGCACCAAATCATCACTCGAAGATATTCAGGCATGGTACATCCGCGGCAAGCCCCTAATTTGTACTGAGGGGCAAAGTGAAAAAAGTTACTTTTTGTTGAAACGACAGTTAGCAATAACCCCCGCTTGCGGGGGCCATACCCACCAGGAGCAAACGCAAAAAGCCCGAGATACTTCTGCTGTACCGGGGGCTGGCGACATTTCAGGCAACACTCATAGTTGACATCCTCCCCGCCCTAAAGGGCGGGGAGGATGTCAATAATAGCAGACCACATCATGATGTCATTCTGACCGACAGATGCCAGAAGCAGAGGATCCATCCCATTTTATACCTACCTTATAACACTTAGAAAAACAACATGTTAAAAATGTTTATTGGAAACAATTTTATTTACAATTGTAATGATAACCATTCTCATATTAATATGGCTACGTGATAATTAACTTTTGATGCACTCCACATGTCTGACCGTGCCACTACCACAGCTTCCTTAACGTTCGAGTCGCTTTATGGCACCCATAACGGCTGGTTGAAAAGTTGGCTGACGCGCAAACTCCAGTCTGCTTTTGATGCAGATGACATTGCCCAGGACACTTTTTTGCGGGTAATGAGCAGCGAAACGCTCTCGACGATCCGCGATCCTCGCTCTTTCCTGTGCACTATCGCCAAACGCGTGATGGTGGACCTGTTTCGCCGAAACGCGCTGGAAAAAGCGTATCTGGAGATGCTGGCGCTTATGCCGGAGGGGGTAGCGCCTTCACCTGAGGAACGCGAAAGCCAGCTCGAGACCCTACAACTCGTCGACAGCATGCTGGACGGGCTAAACGGAAAAACACGTGAAGCGTTTCTGCTTTCGCAACTGGATGGCCTGACATACAGCGAGATTGCGCACAAACTCGGTGTTTCCGTCAGCTCCGTGAAAAAATACGTGGCGAAAGCCGTCGAGCACTGCCTGCTGTTTCGTCTGGAGCATGGGTTATGAATCCTTCGTTAACCGATTCCCGCCGTCAGGCGCTGCGTTCAGCTTCCCACTGGTATGCCGTGCTAAGCGGCGAGCGCGTCAGCCCACAACAGGAAGCGCGCTGGCAACAGTGGTATGAACAGGATCAGGATAACCAGTGGGCCTGGCAGCAGGTTGAAAACCTGCGCAACCAGCTTGGCGGTGTGCCTGGCGACGTTGCCAGCCGGGCGCTGCACGATACCCGCCTCACCCGCCGTCACGTGATGAAAGGATTACTGCTGTTGCTCGGCGCTGGCGGAGGCTGGCAACTCTGGCAGTCGGAAACCGGCGAAGGTCTGCGGGCAGATTACCGCACCGCCAAAGGCGCAGTCAGCCGTCAGCAACTGGAAGATGGCTCCCTGCTCACGCTGAATACCCAAAGCGCGGCGGATGTGCGTTATGATGCGCATCAGCGCACCGTCCGGCTCTGGTACGGTGAAATCGCCATTACTACCGCGAAAGATGCGCAGCAACGCCCCTTCCGCGTCCTGACCCGTCAGGGCCAACTCACCGCTTTAGGGACAGAATTTACCGTCCGCCAGCAGGATAATTTCACGCAGCTTGACGTGCAGCAGCACGCCGTGGAAGTGCTTCTCGCCAGTGCCCCCGCGCAAAAACGCATCGTGAACGCTGGTGAAAGCCTGCAGTTCAGCGCCTCTGAGTTTGGCGCAGTGAAACCGCTGGATGACGAGAGTACAAGCTGGACGAAGGGCATCCTGAGCTTCAGCGATAAACCGCTGGGTGAGGTGATAGCCACGCTAAGCCGTTACCGCAACGGCGTGCTGCGCTGCGATCCCGCCGTTGCCGGGCTGCGCCTGAGCGGGACGTTCCCGCTGAAAAATACCGATGCGATCCTGAACGTTATCGCTCAAACGCTTCCCGTTAAAATTCAGTCTATTACGCGGTACTGGATAAACATTTCACCGCTGTAAGAAAAATAATTCTCATTTCGATTGTCCTTTTTACCCTTCTCGTTCGACTCATAGCTGAACACAACAAAAATGATGATGGAGAAGGTATGACGCCGTTACGCGTTTTTCGTAAAACAACACCTTTGGTTAACGCCATTCGCCTGAGCCTGCTGCCGCTGGCCGGTCTCTCGTTTTCCGCTTTTGCTGCACAGGTTGATATCGCACCGGGATCGCTCGACAAAGCGCTCAATCAGTATGCCGCACACAGCGGAATTACCCTCTCGGTTGACGCCAGCCTGACGCGCGGCAAGCAGAGCAACGGCCTGCACGGAGATTACGACGTCGAGAGCGGCCTGCAACAGCTGCTGGACGGCAGCGGACTGCAGGTAAAACCGCTGGGAAATAACAGCTGGACGCTGGAGACCGCGCCCGCGCCAAAAGAAGATGCCCTGACCGTGGTCGGCGACTGGCTGGGCGATGCGCGTGAAAACGACGTATTTGAACATGCTGGCGCGCGTGACGTGATCCGCCGTGAGGATTTCGCCAAAACCGGCGCAACCACCATGCGTGAGGTGCTTAACCGCATCCCTGGCGTCAGCGCGCCGGAAAACAACGGCACCGGCAGCCACGACCTGGCGATGAACTTTGGCATCCGGGGCCTGAACCCACGCCTCGCCAGCCGCTCGACCGTCCTGATGGACGGCATCCCCGTCCCCTTTGCCCCTTACGGTCAGCCGCAGCTTTCACTGGCTCCCGTTTCGCTCGGCAACATGGATGCCATTGACGTGGTGCGCGGTGGTGGTGCGGTGCGTTACGGACCGCAGAGCGTGGGCGGCGTGGTGAACTTTGTTACCCGCGCCATTCCGCAGGACTTTGGTATCGAGGCGGGGGTGGAAGGTCAGCTCAGCCCAACCTCTTCACAAAACAACCCGAAAGAGACGCACAACCTGATGGTGGGCGGCACAGCGGACAACAGTTTTGGCACCGCGCTGCTCTACTCCGGCACGCGCGGCAGTGACTGGCGCGAGCACAGCGCCACCCGCATCGACGACCTGATGCTGAAAAGCAAATATGCGCCGAATGAGGTGCACACCTTCAACAGCCTGCTGCAATATTACGATGGTGAAGCCGACATGCCCGGCGGCCTGTCCCGCGCGGATTACGACGCCGATCGCTGGCAATCCACCCGCCCGTATGACCGCTTCTGGGGCCGTCGCAAGCTGGCGAGCCTGGGCTACCAGTTCCAGCCGGACAGCCAGCATAAATTCAACATTCAGGGGTTCTACACCCAAACCCTGCGCAGCGGCTACCTGGAGCAAGGCAAACGCATCACCCTCTCGCCGCGTAACTACTGGGTGCGCGGTATTGAGCCACGCTACAGCCAGAGCTTTATGATCGGCCCTTCCGCGCACGAAGTGGGCGTGGGCTATCGCTATGTGAATGAATCAACGCATGAAATGCGTTACTACACCGCCACCAGCAGCGGGCAATTGCCGTCCGGCTCAAGCCCTTACGACCGCGACACGCGTTCCGGCACCGAGGCGCACGCCTGGTATCTGGATGACAAAATCGACATCGGCAACTGGACCATCACGCCGGGTATGCGTTTCGAACATATCGAGTCATACCAGAACAACGCCATCAAAGGCACGCACGAAGAGGTGAGCTATAACGCACCGCTTCCGGCGTTGAACGTGCTCTATCACCTGACTGATAGCTGGAATCTTTATGCAAACACTGAAGGCTCGTTCGGCACCGTACAGTACAGCCAGATTGGCAAGGCTGTGCAAAGCGGCAATGTGGAACCGGAAAAAGCGCGAACCTGGGAACTCGGTACCCGCTACGACGACGGCGCGCTGACGGCGGAAATGGGGCTGTTCCTGATTAACTTTAACAATCAGTACGACTCCAACCAGACCAACGACACCGTCACTGCACGTGGCAAAACGCGCCATACCGGGCTGGAAACGCAGGCACGTTACGACCTGGGTACGCTAACGCCAACGCTTGATAACGTTTCCGTCTACGCCAGCTATGCGTATGTGAAAGCGGAAATCCGCGAGAAAGGCGACACCTATGGCAATCAGGTGCCATTCTCCCCGAAACATAAAGGCACGCTGGGCGTGGACTACAAGCCGGGCAACTGGACGTTCAATCTGAACAGCGATTTCCAGTCCAGCCAGTTTGTGGATAACGCCAATACGGTGAAAGAGAGCGCCGACGGCAGTACCGGCCGCATTCCCGGCTTCATGCTCTGGGGCGCACGCGTGGCGTATGACTTTGGCCCGCAGATGGCAGATCTGAACCTGGCGTTCGGTGTGAAAAACATCTTCGACCAGGACTACTTCATCCGCTCTTATGACGACAACAACAAAGGCATCTACGCAGGCCAGCCGCGCACGCTGTATATGCAGGGGTCGTTGAAGTTCTGATGTGTTAACGCCCGGCTTGCCGGGCTTTTAGCTGGAATGTGACTATGTTGGCATTTATCCGTTTTCTTTTTGCAGGCCTGCTGCTGGTGATCGGCCACGCCTTTGCCGCCACGGTTCAGGACGAACACGGCACGTTTACACTCGATAAAACGCCACAACGGATTGTGGTGCTGGAACTCTCGTTCGCCGATGCGCTGGCCGCCGTGGACGTCAGCCCGATCGGTATTGCCGACGATAACGATGCAAAACGCATCCTGCCCGAAGTGCGTGCGCACCTGAAACCGTGGCAGTCCGTCGGAACGCGCGCGCAGCCGAGCCTGGAAGCCATTGCTGCCCTGAAACCAGACCTGATCATTGCCGACAGCAGTCGCCATGCGGGGATTTACACCGCCTTGCAGCAAATCGCGCCGGTACTGCTGCTTAAGTCCCGCAACGAAACCTACGCTGAAAATTTGCACTCAGCGGCTATCATCGGCGAAGTGGTAGGTAAAAAACGAGAGATGCAGGCGCGTCTGGAACAACATAAAGAGAAGATGGCGCAGTGGGCCAGCCAGCTTCCCACAGGGACACGCGTGGCCTTTGGCACATCACGCGAACAGCTATTCAACCTGCATACCCAGGAGACCTGGACCGGCAGCGTGCTGGCTTCTCTGGGGCTGAACGTTCCCGCTGCGATGGCGGGCGCGTCCATGCCGTCCATCGGCCTGGAGCAACTGCTGGCGGTCAATCCTGCCTGGCTGCTGGTTGCCCACTATCGCGAAGAGAGCATTGTTAAACGCTGGCAACAAGATCCGCTCTGGCAGATATTAACCGCCGCGCAGAAGCAGCAGGTTGCTTCAGTCGACAGTAACGCCTGGGCGCGGATGCGCGGTATTTTTGCCGCAGAGCGTATTGCCGCTGACACGGTAAAAATCTTCCACCATCAGCCGCTTACCGATGTGAAATGACCGCGCTAAAACACCCGGTGCTGCTGTGGGGGCTTCCCGTTGCAGTACTTATTATTATTTTCTGGCTGAGTCTGTTTTGCTACTCGGCCATTCCTGTTTCCGGAGCAGACGCAATCCGCGCCCTGCTGCCTGGACACACGCCAACGCTACCAGAAGCGCTGGTGCAAAACCTTCGTTTGCCGCGAAGCCTGGTCGCCGTTCTGATCGGCGCAAGCCTGGCGCTCGCGGGCACGCTGCTGCAAACCCTGACCCACAACCCAATGGCCTCTCCTTCACTGCTCGGCATTAACAGCGGCGCGGCGCTGGCTATGGCGCTTACCAGCGCGCTGAGTCCGACGCCGGTTGCAGGCTATTCCCTGTCGTTCATCGCGGCATGCGGGGGCGGCGTGAGCTGGCTGCTGGTCATGACCGCAGGAGGCGGGTTTCGTCATACCCAGGACAGAAACAAACTGATCCTCGCGGGTATCGCGCTGTCGGCCTTTTGTATGGCCCTGACCCGCATCACCCTGCTGCTGGCCGAAGATCATGCTTACGGCATCTTTTACTGGCTGGCAGGCGGAGTGTCCCACGCCCACTGGCAGGATGTCTGGCAGCTCTTGCCGGTGGTGGTCACTGCAGTCCCTGTCGTGTTGCTGCTGGCGAATCAACTGAACCTGCTCAACGTCAGCGACAGTACCGCCCATACGCTGGGAGTGAACCTGCCGAGACTACGTTTGATAATCAATATGTTAGTGCTGCTTCTGGTTGGCGCGTGCGTCAGTGTGGCAGGTCCGGTGGCGTTTATCGGCCTGCTGGTGCCACATCTGGCGCGCTTCTGGGCAGGCTTCGATCAGCGCAACGTACTGCCGGTGAGCATGCTGCTGGGGGCCACGCTGATGCTGATGGCAGATGTACTCGCACGCGCGCTGGCCTTCCCCGGCGATCTGCCCGCAGGCGCAGTGCTGGCGCTGATTGGCAGTCCTTGCTTTGTCTGGCTGGTGAGGAGGCGAGGATGAAAATTGCGCTGGTCATTTTCATCACCCTTGCCCTGGCAGGCTGTGCGCTGTTATCACTCCATATGGGGGTGATCCCCGTGCCGTGGCGCGCGCTGCTGACCGACTGGCAGGACGGACGCGAGCATTATTATGTATTGATGGAGTACCGACTGCCGCGCTTGCTGCTGGCACTGTTTGTCGGTGCAGCCCTCGCCGTGGCGGGCGTGCTGGTACAGGGGATTGTGCGTAACCCGCTAGCATCACCGGATATTCTCGGCATTAACCATGCCGCCAGCCTTGCCTCTGTGGGAGCACTGCTTCTTATGCCATCACTATCCGTGATGGTGCTGCCGCTGCTGGCCTTTGCGGGCGGTATGGCGGGGTTGATCTTGCTGAAGATGCTGGCAAAGACCCACCAGCCGATGAAGCTGGCGCTCACCGGCGTGGCGCTTTCCGCCTGCTGGGCGAGCCTGACGGATTACCTGATGCTCCTGCACCCGCAGGATGTAAACAGTGCCCTGCTGTGGCTGACGGGTAGCTTATGGGGGCGCGACTGGCACTTTGTGAAGATTGCCGTGCCGTTGCTCATTCTGTTTTTGCCGCTGAGCCTGCGCTTTTGTCGCGATCTCGACCTGCTGGCGCTGGGCGATGCACGAGCAGCCACGCTCGGCGTGTCGGTTCAGCGCACCCGGTTCCAGGGGCTGATGCTGGCTGTCGCGATGACAGCAACCGGCGTGGCCGTCTGTGGCCCGATAAGTTTTATTGGTCTCGTCGTGCCGCACATGGTGCGCAGGATCGCCGGCGGGCGTCACCGCTGGCTGATGCCCGTTTCGGCCCTGACGGGCGCGTTGTTGCTGGTCATTGCCGATCTGCTGGCACGAATCATTCATCCGCCGCTGGAGCTTCCGGCAGGCGTGCTGACCGCCATTATCGGCGCACCGTGGTTTGTCTGGCTGCTTGTGAGAATGCGATAAATGAGATTACGTACTGAAAATCTGACCGTCAGCTATGGCGCACAAACCGTGCTGGATGGACTTTCTCTCGCCCTGCCTGCCGGAAAAATCACGGCCCTGCTCGGCCCTAACGGTTGCGGGAAATCGACGCTGTTGAACTGTTTTTCTCGCCTGTTAACACCAGACTCTGGCGAGATATTGCTTGATGAAAAACCCATAGCCGGTTTTTCCGCCCGCCAGCTGGCTCGCCGCCTGGCTTTACTGCCGCAACACCATTTATCCCCCGAGGGGATCACTGTACGGGAACTGGTTTCCTACGGCCGCAGCCCGTGGCTGTCGTTGTGGGGGCGACTCTCCGCGGAAGACAACGAGCGGGTCAACGTGGCAATGAGTCAGACCCGGACGCGCAATCTGGCTGACCGCAGGTTAACCCAGCTTTCCGGCGGCCAGCGCCAGCGTGCGTTTCTGGCGATGGTGTTGGCACAGGATACCCCACTCATTCTTCTTGATGAGCCTACGACCTACCTCGATATCAATCATCAGGTTGAACTGATGCGCCTGATGGTTGAACTCAAAAGGCAGGGGAAAACCGTAGTGACGGTACTCCACGATCTGAATCAGGCCAGCCGCTATTGCGATCATCTGGTGGTACTGGCAAGCGGTCGCGTGATGGCGCAAGGTGCTCCGGAAGCAGTGATGAAACCAGAGCTTCTAAAGACGGTGTTCAGCGTAGAAGCGGAAATCCATCCCGAACCGGTATCTGGCAGACCCATGTGTGTGGTGAAGTAGTCTGGCGAAGTCATAAGGATCATCACAGGACAGATAAAGGAAGTGATAACCACCTGCCAACAGGCACCAAAATCTGGCTGGTTGCCGGTATCACCGACATGCGCAACGGCTTCAATGGTCTCGCCGCAAAGGTGCAGACGATGCTGAAAGATGACCCGATGTCCGGCCATGTCTTCATCTTCCGGGGCCGCAGCGGCAGTAAGGTCAAACTGCTGTGGTCCACCGGCGACGGGCTGTGCCTGCTGACCAAACGGCTGGAACGCGGCCGCTTCGCCTGGCCCTCTGCCCGCGATGGCAAAGTGTTCCTGACCCCGGCGCAGCTGGCAATGCTTCTGGAAGGCATCGACTGGCGGCAGCCTAAAAGACTGCTTACGTCCCTGACCATGTTGTAGGCCTCTTTATCCTGGTTGTCGTTGAATAAGCCTGGTAAAATGCGGGCTTATGAACAACACCTACCCTGACGACATCCTTCTGCTGAAACAGCGCCTGTCCGAACAGGAAGCGCTGAACCGCGCCCTGCTGGAAAAGCAGGCCGACCGGGAGCGCGAAATAGACCATCTGCAGGCGCAGCTGGATAAGCTTCGCCGGATGAACTTCGGCAGTCGTTCTGAATAAATCTCCCGCCGCATCGCGCAGATAGAAGCCGACCTGAACCGGCTTCAGACAGAAAGCGATACGCTGACGGGTCGGGTTGCCGATACGGGCCGGGCCCCGTATCGTTTTAACCCTGAATATTCATCGCAGATATTGTTTCGGGTTTTCCGGTATACCAGCCCTGAACTAGGTAACCGGGGCCAAGAGAACGGACGAATTCAAACTGTCCTGGCGTTTCCACCCCTTCAAACACCAGTGGTTTGCCAGTACCACGTAACCCTTTCACCACAGAAACAAGTAGCGCTCGCTTCACCGGGTCATCAATATTGGCAATAAAAATACGGTAATGCTGTCAACCTGTTGATGACTATTTTAATCTGTAGTCATTCAATCCTTGTAACATCAGGATGATCCTGGTGTCAGTGAAAATACGAAATCAACACGTTGGTATCATTACCGCAATCTCGGAAGCATGAACTTTCATCACGTCATTCAGTTCGTCACGAGATGGAGAGCTTTCCGCTGATATTGCGAAACTTGATGCATTAATTGCAATTAAACAAACAACCGCATTTAATATTATTTTTCTCATCACAGGTTTCCTTTTTATTGGTTACGAGGCAATGCTGCTTCAGACAGCTGGTAATTCAATATTGATAAGTAGGCCAGAGGTATAGTTGCTGCCGGGATTAACCATTCATACCTGAGTGAAAAGTATGACCACGAAAGTAAAACAACACCAGAGATAGCTGAAAATGCGAACAACGGCCCAATATTCATAAAAGTACTTTTACAAATGACTGGTATACTTTTCAGCAGAGAACCTTTACACCGCGTAACTGTTGGTATGAATAAAACGAGCATTGGCGTAGCGATAAATACGCTCAAAGTGGCAAGGGCGTACATATTGAAATACACTATTAGGTTGGAGTAAGCCAGACTAATGCTTGTTAATGTTGGTTGTTGATATTCAACATGGTTGGTTTCACCCGCAACCGCTGAAGCAATCATAAATTTAACTAACCACAATATTACGATCATTAATACGGTCAGGAATAATGCATAAACTAACACAACGATAAAGTTGCGTAGTTCTTCCCAGATATTCAATCTTAGCTCTGAGCTTTGATATCGGCATAAGATAGCCGTAAGGTAGAGGGTGAGTACAACTGGCTGTAAGATAAAAAATGCAAGCCCCTCCATTGTCACATTTTTCATGATGAGTGTCAGGAGTCCACCACCAGCAATTATCGGCAAGAATATTGCCAAAATACCATGAAGAGATGCCATTGTTTTCATGGAGGACAACATTATTTGTTTGGTATCTTCGAAAGATAATTTATTGATGAGAAATGCTGACATTGTGTTTCCTCTTCATGTAGTTGGCTTAATTGTCGCATGTTGAAAAATTTGAATAGCATTTAACATCGACAAACTGACGGCTTTTTCTCTATCTCATTTTTTCTGTTCAGTTACGGGTGACGAAATTAACTCGACCAGCTCTTCCTTTCCCCACTATTCATGGGCATCAACGGAGAAAAGTTTTATGGATTCTGCGGTTCCTTCAAAGGCGTTGTCATAGCAACCCAGAATATTGATGTCGTAACCGGGCCCAGCTTCTCGGGTTAAAAGATGCTCCTTTACGCTCCCTGGCAGTATTGCTATCAAGCGTCCTCCCGGTTTCAGGAATCTCATCGCATGTTGAAAATGTGCAATCCAGCGTGAGTCACTAAATGGAGGATTCATCAGAATTCTTTCAAACAAGCCGGTATTTTCAGGCTTGACCAATAGAAAATCATTAAGGGTGACGTTCCAGCGCAGGCCAGTAATTGCAACAGCTGCGGGGTGTATATCAAAACCAGTAACATCCACCCCCTCTGGTAACCCTTTCAGTAGCGCACCAAGACCGATATTCGGTTCCAGCAAACGCATACCTGAAGCCACCATACATTCATCAATTGCTCGTTTCTGGAGTTCTCCGACCGTTGCATAGAACTGGTGCGTATAGCGGTCAGGTATAGAACCATGTAATGCCAGAAGTTTGAATGCTTCAACGGGGCTAAAGTCAAAGTCATATACTTCTCTATATCTTCTGACAGCACCCAATGACTCCCATATGTTCACCAGTTCTTTTTTCTCACTAACAGACTGGTTGTCCCGCAGGATAAAAGTGTGCGGCCCCGGTGACAGGTGTTTGCCCGCGTTCAAATGGTCAGTGGCATATGATATTAAGGAGTTAACAGCAGAGAATGATATCAACTGCGACCGATATTCATTGGTTTTTACAGTTCTTGCGGAGTTATGGCCGGTGGTGTATCGGCGATCGAGAGGAATGCAGCCTGGCATTAAATGGGATAGTACCAGATTGAGATTGTCACAAGTTTCCTCCTCAATCAGGATATGCACATTGCCGTTAATAAACCCCTTCACTTTAAGACTATCGTTATCAATACTTACCCATTCGCCAGGGTTACTCATCATGTACTCTTTGACCGCAGCCGAATTCACATCCTCAGCACCGCTTCGCCCATACATCAGTCCAATAACCTTACGAAGGTCATTAAAATAGTTGAGATAGTCATAGGATCTGCGGTTATCTCTACTTGGTAAGCAGCTGGCTATGATGAGTTTGTTGCTGAAGCCCTGGGCACGGTTAGTCTTGTGCAGAGTGGAGAGCTTTTCAAACACACCATGAACCATCTGGGCGAAGTAGTCTTTTTTCTCTTCATTCAATGCGAATGCGGTAGAAAAGATACTTTCTTCGTTGAAGGGTACAGGCTTAAGCTTCTCAAAATTTGATTCTGATGATTTTCGCCATGCCCTTAATCCTTCGTTCCAGTCATCGTATCTTTCGGTGGGCATAAATGGTTTTACGCCGGTCAGATCGAGCAGCTTTTGCCAGTACTTTTCATCGAGAGCACAGCGGGCCCGTTCTATACAGAACAAATTTTCTACAGCCAGCGTATATTTGATGGAATTGTCACAAGAATCACAGAACATGCGCCATGCTTCATCATGCCGGTTCCGCATCACTGCATCATACATGGCCTGCATGTGCTTCAGTGTTGTGTTGTATTCCACCAGCAGATCGCGCATGGCATTTAGTTTTTGAAAGCCGTCATGTTCAATGAGGCCACTTTGACTGTCTACGGGATTAGCATAAAGGCTGAGGACGTCTGATTCATTTTCATCGTTATTCGCTAATACAGCTGTCGGTAGGTTCATCAGATTTCTCCAAATAGAGAAATTATGAGACAGGTATGGCAGGTGACGAAGCAAATCGACGAACTACATAAGCCGGGATTTTGGGGATACCGTGAAGTACATAGCACGGCGGAAGTCCAAAAAAAGAGACCCCAGTAAGGGGTCTTAAATGAGGTATATATAACTATCAGATCACAGAGCCCGAAGCAGACTACTCAACGTCCTGAATTTCAGGAAGCTTCAACCCTTTCGGATAGAAGATTGTATGAACAGTCAGGTCAGCCAGGAACGTAGATTTGATAATTAATTTTATTATAGGGTTAATACTATCCCAAGAATCGGGCGAATTCCAGATAGTGGCATCACAGCTTTCAGGATACTGGTTAACTCCAGGAGCATGGCCAGCGGTGCAGCGCATTGGGTCGGTTGATTCATGCTCGCATTTAGGGCAAATATAGCGCCGCAGCTGGTGTTCACCTAGGTCTTGGTCAAAATCGTGAGGAGTTTCCCAGCAATGAACATCTTCAAGCTCAGGTAGCCTGGACGGAGTGTAAAAAGCCCACGGCACTTCCGTACCTCGCAGTACCTCAAGTGCGTGTATCACCCGCTCAGGCTCGATTTTAAGCACGTCACTGTATGCTTCTATTCGATCACGTAACAGGCTGCCATTACAGAGATTGTATGGATATCGATACCGGCTGCTTGAGCGTCCCTTTCCAACTGCTCAATAACGACATCAATACTTGCTGGTGGTGCAGACATAAATAACTGCGTTGCGGCTTCTTGTCGTGACATATACGAAGGTTCCTTCGGTTACCGGTGACAGTAACCGATATTTTCCCCTCGCTACAGCTGGTCACGAATTTTTTCAGCTTGTACATCGGATACCAGAACACAATCACCTGTTGCAGAATTACAAACGTAATATTTTCCGTCCTGATGCTGCTGTAATTTCAGTTTTGTACCCGTAAGTGACACTGTAACGCCATTTGCTTCAAACTGCCCTTTGTTGGTGATGAAAAAGTTGTTTTTTGCGAGGGTTCCGGCTTTCAAATCAACGCCTCTGATCACTTCACCCAGGTCCCATTCGTTCATTACTGAGCGTTGTTTATGGATCAAGGAGCCAAGACAGACAAACACCACGACACTGATTGCAGCAAGACCCATAAGGTTTTTAAACGAATGGTGGGCTTTCAGGTCAAGCGTCTTCGCTTCTACCAACTGCTCGGACGTTAACTGGACAGCTCGATTGTTACGCGAAGGGCGTTTACGTTGGTTAGCAGTCATGGTTCACCTCTGTTTGAAGGAGAGATAATTTTAAACCTGCCAGTATATAAGCGATCTGAATTGGGTGAAGCGAATCATCAATGCTCATGGCCAGTCTACCCTTCTGATTGGTATCTACGGCTTTGCTGCCTCGGTACTGGTATCCATATCTCTTCCTGGCAAGTTCCAGGCCAGCCAGCATGTACTGGACTTGCTGTAACGATAATGAATCAATTTGCAGAGACTTGAGCCTGTTTTTTTGCTGGCACACACCAAATAACTCCCTCGACTCGAAATCGTCGGGGTAAGAGTGTAGTAACCCATCAACTGAGCAGGCATTCAACTTATCGAATTCACGTTCAATACCCTCGACCGAGAAATGTCGGTCTCGAACGGACTCGACTCTACATTTGCTGAGCTGGCCATCTGGTGTGGCTACAAATATAGTTGCGCCTTCGGTCAGGTCTCCAGTCCAGTTTGTATGATTAGTCATATACGCTCCGTAATGGGCCTACTAAACAATATTATCACGGCTGAATATTTGACGAAGCAGTGCGCGATACGCGCCATGATAATGTTAAATTAGTCGTTTATTTGATAGCACCATTTTTCTCTGAATACTGTTCAAACCAGAAAACAATGGGTTTCTCTACAATGCTTATCTGGCCGAATCTTTCTGCCGTTCTGAAATTCATACTACTCTTCCGTGCCCTTTCAACCTGTAAACTTATTTGTTTGCGGAACATTTCCAGTGAATATGTTGTTTTGAGCAGATTGCAGGGCGCACAGGCTGGGAAAAGATTTTCTAAGCAGTTGGCACTTTCATTAAACACTTCACCGGTAGCCTTAAGCTTAAATTTCCCTCTGGCCGCAGCTTGCATATCCTGGACGGATTTCCTTAGCACAGGCTCTACGTGATCAGCGTGCCAACCTTTTTCTTTCAGTACCTCGCCACAATATGCACATCGACCACCAAATTTAGCCCTCAGTACTATTCTTTGTTTTTTTGACAGAGACATAATAAATTCCTTGTGGAACTAAGAGAATCGGCCATCGTCTATTGATTCAGCGATGTTGACTGCCAGGGCGTTATCGTCCAAGCCTGACAACGTTTCATAGCGAAAGACAGGAATGTGAGTTCTTTTAAAAAGGGCAATAATGAACTCTCCTTCAGGCTGAGCGCTGATAGCATCTTCATTGATCATTGCTAGCACTAGTTCCCCGGTATGCGCATCGGAGAGAACAAAATCGAACACGAATTCATCTGCGTACTGTTGCGCCTGAAGTACGTCAACCGGGGCAACCGGTTCATCTTCGAGCTCCAGCCCTACTAAGTCCCGGGCAAGCACCTGGGGTGCGATAATGTACTGACCATTGAACACCGCACTCAAGCGCACATAAAGATCCATCAGGACTTTTGGCAATATTGAATTTTTTTTGATGAAGTACTCGCTCAACCCATCAAGTGCGGCGTTCTCGTCGGCATCGGCATTAATATCTGCCTGCTGATCATGCTCGTCCAAAGGTTGCTGAGTTTGTTGTTGTTCTCGTTTTGTTCGACTCGCGTAGATAAGTATGAAAGCTGCAAAGCACACAAATGTCAGAAATATTGCGAGAGCGATTATATATTTTAGAGTCATGGGTTCATTCCTATAGTCTGGAGATACTCAGGCTCCTTGAACTTCATATTTTCGGGTATATGCCGCATCACCTTTTTGATGTATGGTTGTTCAATTCTCTTCAGCGTATCTAATTGAGATTGATAATCCTTAGTTCTCAAATCATGCTCAGCACCCAGTTGTCCTAATAACGTCTGAAGTTTCTTTAAGGCTTTGCTGCACTGCACTTCGGCATTATTCAGCTTTTCAATATTTAACCAGGAGAGAATATCGATAACAGGATTTATAGTCAGATCGACAAACAGATCAAGCATGTCATCTGGTAAATTTGAATCAATAGGTGATTGCCGGGCAGGCATTTCATCTGCTAATCGCTTAAGCGCACCCATAGCTCTCTTTAACGAACTACTCGCAGAGGATGTGTCTATTGCTGAAAGTATGGATATTGCTTTACTGGTAGTAACCATATCCAGAAATTCAGTTGTGGAAGCACTATTACATTCATCCTTTGCTGTTTTTAATAGTTCACGGGCATTTTCTGCAAGTTTGAGTCGTCTGCCTGACTCGTTATATTTTATCTGAGCTTCTTTCCAGCAGTTGACTAGATGCTGATAAATCTCACAATCTGGTGATTTCGAAATTTCTTCCAACGAGGACATAACTACGTATTGAAGAAAGATGCTCCTGCATTTTGGCAGCAGCAGGTTAAGATGCAATTCACATTCGTTCAGCTTTTTTCGCGCCGGTGTCTCTCTGAAGAGACCAATAAATAGCGCCCACAATGAAAACTGACGATCTCTTGTCTCTTTAACCAACTCTTTAACTGCCAGGGCTCGGGCAATGTTAGCATTTTCAACCTGGCGTGATAACTCTTGGAGTTCTGTAGCTGTAATCATCTCTCAGCCCTTTAATGGAAGGTTTTTTCTGGTTGTTTGGCTTCTGCCGCGACACCTTGTTGTTCGTCTGACGGCGTTGTGATGAGTCCTGGGCTTTCACCCCCGAGGGCTTTTATCATTGTGTCCAGAACCTCCATAACAACAGAGGTAAACAAAACGAAATCGGCATCAAATCTTTGGGCGTGATCTTCTGGCGAAATGTCATCGTTCTGTTCAATAAGTTCTTCCGTAAAGGTCAGTCGTGAAAAGATGAAATTGTCATTCAGGATGAAAAACATCTGGTTCATCCAGCCCAGTGCAACCTTTGTCACAAGCTTTCCGGCCTCGATGTGATGAGCGATCTCATCACATATCAAATCCTGGCGTTTTGTTGTAACGACCCCCCCGTTTTCGAGCACATCTTTGAGCGTGGCTTCGTCGCATAAAGCTAGGCCAGGCGGCAGACTTCCTGTTTTGACCCACTCTGTTAACGTCAGTTCTACCGGCGTTTCCAGCGTGAATGGGATAATTGGAAGTGAGCCAATAGTTTTACGTAGCAAAGCTGTTACATCATCTGCTTTTTTATGGCTGGTGGTCTCAACAAGCAGTAGACGTGATTTAGTATCCACCCAAATGTTTGTAGTGCTGTATTTGCTGAAAGCCTTTGGTATGAGCTCAGCGAGCACGGCATCGTTGACGGCCTGGATCTCCATTTTCTTTAGCCTGCGGTTTTGCTCTTTCTCCAGTTTCTGAACCCGGGTTCGCACAATTTCTTTGATGGTCGCGGGAGGAAGTATTTTCGATTCGTGCTTAACAGTCAGAAGAATGAGATTATTCGACTCATGCTTTAACAGCTCGACATCTTCACCCAATGGCGGGATCCATCCTGACCGTGCCATATCATTAGGCCCGCAGGGAGTGTATTTCAACTCACTTAACTGTTCATCCAGCTTGTCTAATTCCAGAGCTTTTTGGATGCGGTAGACTACAAGGCTTTTGGGTTTAAATTGGCTCATCGTGGCCCTCAGCTGTTGCTTGATTAATTTTAATAAGGTCAGAGACACGCTCGCGGATCACGACACACTCCCAGTAAGTTAGAGGCTTAGAGCTCAGCACTTGTTTAAACTGCGCCACGGCAATATCAGGTGCTGTCCGATATTGTTCGGCGATATCCTGACAAAATTTCTCAGTCTCTGGGTTATGCAGCTTTTCAGAACAATGGAAGCGTTTCATGCCGCAGCTCCCTTTTTCGAGTTATCCGCTAATTTGACCGCGAAGATTTCTGAAGCTTTTTTCCCATCCCCGCTGCCTTTAAATATGCTTCTCCGGGCAGTCACACCATGAATAGCGAAGGCTTGATAAAGCTCACGAATATCAGGCGCATCGTGGCATGATGCGATGACATGAACCCCGCGTTCAGGCAGCAACTGGAGCAGTTTGGTAAGCTCAATCTGCATAGCGGGTGTAAAACCGCTGGCATGGTAAGCCGTGAATCTGCCGGGATTAACATATGGTGGGTCGCAATACACCACATCACCCGGGCGGGCCATTGATAGCGTGGTCTGGAAGCTGGCGCAAAGTAAAGTTGCTGAGGACATTTTCTCAGCCATTGCGTATAACTCTGTCTCTGGGAGATAGGGGTTGGCGTAATAACCCCAGGGGACGTTAAAGATGCCTTTCCGGTTGTATCGGCATAGTCCGCGATGGCCAAACCTATTCAGATAGATAAACAGAGCAGCTTGAGTGTCACTTGCACTATCATGATTATTGAACTGGCTTCGCAGCTCATAATAGGCGTCCTCAGAACGCCCGAGACAGTAAAGGCGTTTAAGCTCAGAAAGTACCTTTTCAGGCGACTTAAAAATACTCTGGTATGTATCGATCAGGTCGCTATTAATATCGGCCAAAATGTATTCTGGGTAATTCGTATTCATCATTACAGCGCCTGAACCGCCAAAGGGCTCAATAAGCCGACCACCTTTCGGTAGTACATGCTTAAGACTTGCCATAATGTTGTGTTTGGCTCCTACCCACTTCAGAACGCTTTTCATTTCATTCTGGCTCCAGAATATTAGGACGCAGTGATCGCGACCAATGGGAGCGAGATGGCATATAGCCATCCCGTCAGGAAGCTTGTTTTAACGTTATCACGCCCATGAAATTGGCTATTTCGAAAAGGCCGACAAAACGAGAGCGTTTTGTCAGACACGGACAGGCATGATGATGTCGTAATTGTTTTTGTTTACTGAAATCAATATGCCGGTCGTTGTATCACGCAAAGCAATCTGTGCGGCTTCTCCTTCTTCCGAACACGCCCCCAGGCTTGCCAGTGATTCCAGGAGGTAATCGGCATTCATACCGATATCAACAATTGTTTCGGGCTCGCCTGCCTCTTTCGCAATGTCCATCACCTCTTTGCAACTGATTGCATTTGAGCCGGGCGACTTAAGCTGTAGGGCGTTGTCTTTGAATGACATCACACAAACACTGGTGTTGTTTGGCGAGCCCTCTTTAAGCAATGGGGTTGCGCGTTTTAGTGCGGTGGTGAGTTCAGAAGGATCAACCTTAAACAGTTCAGTATTTTTGGCTACCGTGCTGGCCACGCGCTTCCAGTCCGGGTAACGGCCATCGACAAGATTTGAAATGACTGTATGGCTTCCGAGCGTAAATGTCAGGTTACGGTTGCTGTAGTCAATTTTGAATTGACCCTGGCTACCGCTCAGGATTTTATGGAGCACGGGGAAAACCCCGTTGGGTAAAATCACACCTGCATTCGTGTTACTGATAGAGGTAGGAGCTGTCGGAGATTGAATCTCATCGCCCACGTCATCGCTGAAGTCGATATCATGAGAACTGACGGCCATACGATGTCCATCAGTGGCTACAGCAATAAATTGGCCATTATCGATACCGAGGTAGACCCCATTCATATAAAAGCGGACATCGTTCTGAGCCGCAGCGTGGCTGACACGCTTGATAATCTGACTCAGCATCTGCGTTGGAAAGTAAACGCTGTAATTATGTTCCAGCGTCTCAGCCTGAATTTCGGGTATATGGTCTAAGCAAACCGGGATGTTATAGGAGTTTTTGTCGGTGCGAATGACAAGATGGTTTTTTGCCGCATGGAAGCGGACGTTAATTTCATCTTCGCCGCGCATGTTGCGGATTAAAGAAAAGAGTTGTGTTGCAGGTACTGATACGTCCATATCACCATTGCCCCCCGATACCGTCCCTTTACTGGTAATTTGGGCAGAGTTTAAGTCAATGCCAAGGGCAGAAAGACAATCCCCACGTAACCGCAGCGTGATCATCTCCAGTACTTTCATTGCAGGAGACCGGCGAATAACCATACACGGCATTTCGATAATTTTGAGAAGTGCTTCAGCAGAAATATCAAACCCTGGAAGCTCTTTAAATGATAAGCGTCTTGCCTTTGGTTGAACTGCGTCTATTGTAGATGCGTCTGTCATTTTACTGTCTCCCATAATTATCCGTGTTAAATTAATCGTACCCCCGGTCAATCAAGTGACGAATAGCAAATTATGAAAAAATGAAGTTTATTTGTGGTGACGGCGATAACCTAATTCAAACGCGAACTGCCATTGGTATTCATTTAAAGCACATCCAAGAGATGTGATGGCCTCAACAATTTCCTTTATAATGAGGTTGCCTGAATTCAATCTGTACTCGTAGTACCAACCTATATCAAATGCGATAAGCTGGAGGCGGAAAAGATGGATCTGAGGAACGTAACCAGTAACGCCGCTAAGCGCTTTTATATAAATGAGTTCCCCTTCCATTTCTGATAGAAAAACCATGTCAAGAATATTGGACGCGAAATTCGTCATGGTGAACATAAATTGAGCCTCTTTATTGAGCCTCGCGTAACACATCGGATGCCTTAAAGTAGCCGAGTCGGTGCATCATTTTATTGATCTGACCTACTTTGCCATCAGACCCTTCATACTTACTCAACCGGTGAAGTAAGATACGCATGGACATCAACACACTGTCTGATGCGTTATCACCACGGGTAAGTAGTTTATCAGTACTATCTGAGTATGACCCCGTAAGTGCCGCGCTCACCAAATCACCGGCAATAGCATCCGGGTGGCACAATGCCATCAAACCGATAATCAATGCCTGCCGATTAAGTTCCGTTTCTGTCAGGCCTGTTTTTGAAGTGAGTTCTGCTAGTAAATTATCAGTGCTCATTATCATGCTCCTTTTGCTTATGTTCTCCCGGTTGAATGGCGGAAGAGTCTTTACTACTGCGTGAAAATACATCCGCGACCAGAAATTTAGCTTTCTCTGAAGGACTCATAAATTTCCAGAGTTCATCAGGATATTCATCGTCATGCTTTTCAGATTTTTTCAATCGGGAGATTCCTTTTAATTTTGCAGCCATGCGGCTCCGTCCATACGGACGGATTGGCATTGTAAAATTTTGCTGCGAACTATCAATCAGACCAGTAAAGTGACGACCCATATAAATACCTCTAAGTGCAGTAGTTATTTTTTCCCGATTCAAAGCTCCGCCTTTAACGTCATACTACGGGATAGCATTACTGCAACGAAATATTCAGGGATTGTTTACGGCGTTTTGAAGGTGTTATCCATTACCGTTTTACTTCTCGCTACCCAGTCGTTTGCATCACTGCAATTGATGTTTGACGCTACGACCTGACGGGCGGATGTATAGATTGGACTTGCATAACCACCATTCCCGGCAACTACCAGACGGATACTGTTGAGATATGCGTAAACAGGATCCTGTAGGATTGTAGAATCGATGGATGCCTGCTGTTTACAGCTATCGCTACGCATCTTTACTACATCAGTTGCGACCATGACGCATTCAGGACATTCATTTTTAAGCTGAATGAACTGAGTTGGTGTCTGCCCCGCTGCTGGACTTCCATCTGCTCTAAGAGGAATATTGGCTTCAGCAATATTGATGCAGAAAGTCGATCCCGCAATTAGCGCCAGCAATAATTTCGTTTTCATATAACCTCGCCTTATTTAATTCAGATTTATCGAACTGAGCTTACTGCTTTAAGTGGTGAGTAAGAAAAAAAAAGGGTGACAAAACGGGGGGTGTTTTTTAACCTTAATCATATCCCATATGATTAGGTTGATTATGAACAATGCCAATATGCAGGGAGATGGTACTGAACATCGCCTGGAGCGCTTTTCCCGTATTCAGAAGGATGCGTTGGTACTTCTTCTTTTGTGCAAAGAAAAAGGCACTGCGATAGTGCCATTCACCAGGTTGCTGGGGTTTATTAACTCTGTTCCAGACAGCCAGGATGTAGCTGAGCCCAACCTACGTAAGTCACTCAAAACATTGCAGCAAAATGGCTATGTATGGAAGTACCGGAACAAAAACGATCTTACAGTTTCATTTGAGTTAACTTCATCAGGAGAACTCCAGGCAACTTCATTTCGGGTGCGAAGATTAGAGGCATGGGGCCAGGCAGACGAGTAAAACTCGTCTGCTGGTGGTTACACAGAAAGATACTTTTTACTGATAGTTAAAGCGCTGCGTCGTTTTAATGCAAATGGACGATTATCAGAAAGTCTGGAAGCATTACCGGCGCGAATGAATATGCGTTTCATCCTGCGGTCAAAATGTTCTTCTGACCAGCCGAAGGGATACGTACCCTTAATACCATCTATTGGCCCGGCAAGAATGCGAGCGGTTTCGCTACGAAGAGTACTTCCCCTTAAACCAAATGAGCTAAGTTTATTTCTTATCAGACTTACAGAAAATTTCCTGGGTTTTAAAACACCCTTAATACAGTACAGATGTTTACTCATAGCATTACCCTTTTATTATGGGAACGATTAGCTGCGCTGCATAAAGTCGATGGATTGGCGTTTGTTTTCTTCGATTATCTTCATTGCCTCTTCAAGCCATCCAGCATCTTCACCCCGGCTGGTTAGCTCTTTGTGCTTTAGTTTGAGTGCAAATACTGCGTCATCAGCACCGGCAGTAAACAATTCTTGTCTGACTTGTTGTGTGCTGGTTGTACCATTTATAACACCAACCATATAATTCACGATATCAATAACTTGGGGGAGTAAATCTGGATCCTCATGATTAATCTCCTCGATACTGACAAACGGCAGTAACCGGTCAATCAGCATATGGGCTAGGTTGGTGATATTCAGCAGGAATAGGTTATCGTTCTCGGTGTCGCTTTTGCTTTTTACTTCTGATGCGGTAAACGACTGAACCCGGCGATTGTATTCGCACTGCCACTCCTTACAGGCACTGATCATCCAGTTCTGTATCTCTTCATCAGAAGCGTTGGATGATGGAATGTCCATCGCAGCAGGGAGAACTTGATCCCACGGGTAAACATGAGAATCAATCATCACGCCTTCCGCGTTACGCATTAACTCAGATAAAGCCACTATGATGCGGCGCATCAGATGGTTTTCAGTGAGGAGAGTAAACTCTTGTTTCGATGCACCAACGAGCTCGACGTTGAGTCCTGTCAGCGAGTCGTTAGTGTTTGGCATAGTAACAGGCCTCCTGCCCTAAAAGATGATTATGAACCAGTCCGTGGTCGCAGGGTTTAGTAGTGCCAGTCAGCGTATCCGATTTTACGCTTTCGTCTTGATCACCAGTGTTCACTGAGGGTAGTAAAGTTTTGACGACGTTTTTCATAAAGACCTTATACTGTCATGACAGTCGTATGTAATTTTAGATAAGTTCTATAAGACATCTCAAAAAATAATGGTAATCCGCGAGCAGATTACCATTCAGGCATTCATCAATCATAATATGCTACGGTTATTATTTTATAATACCGCACTGCTTTGCTATCTCGATAACATCGCCATTTTTTATGATGATACCCAGAGTTTGCGCATCCTCAATGTGTCTAGTGGCGCATCCACCGACAGCTTTAACCTGCTCGATGAGACGGTCTGAGGCAGCAGCAGTATACGCCAGTGTACTGTCTGGAGTGTTGAGACTGAACAGATAAAAGCCTGAGACAATTCCCAAAATTACCAGTAGTCCACTTCTGAGTATCGCCGAAAAAAGGGCCGCAACGCAAATTGCACCACCGGCATAAATAGCAGCCTGGCCATATGACATAGACCCATTTTCCAGTATCGTCTGGAGTGCGTTATTGAATTCATTCACGGCAATAATTCCCCATTAGTTATGATACAAATTAAAACAGATATGCTGCTAATCATTAAAAGGCTATCTCAGTTCCATAAGCACCAGTGCTTCCTGGAACTTCATCCTGATTTCCCAAATAATAATTTTCCATTGTTGGGGGCGAGTTGCGTGGTGTTGCTGGCCTCGCGTTCGTGTTTTGTGGCCTGCGGCTATAACTGGTATTCTGCCGGTGATCCTGCCCACGGTTCTGCTGGAGGTGACGACTCACCAGTTTATTACCGCCTACATTGACTTTGCGAAGAACATGCCCCTTCACGGGGTTGACAAGTACGTCCATAAAGAAGCGTTCTTTACCATCCTCCTTGATTAGGCGGGTACGCAATTGGGCCTCCAGGTACACTCCTGTCCCGACATGAAGATGATTGCGGGCCACATCAGCAAATTGACCAAGCAAAATGATCTGATAGTGTTCTTCCGTAATTTTCTCCAGACCAGATTTATCCTCCATTGAGGACTCAGATGTTGTTACATAAATCTTTGCGTAGATGCCGTGGGTAGGGTGTTGTCGGATTTCAGGCTCACGGCCTACAGTACCTTCGATAATTACTTTGCTATAGCCACGATTAGTCATACACCCTCCCCAGCTCTGTATCGGATGACATTATTATCAGCCTGTCCGGTCTGGTGACGAATGGTAATTCGTTAAATAATTGCACTGCACATCCATAAAAATAGTCAGGATATTAAGTTTGTGGTGAGAAGGACGGCACATCAGACAAAAAAAATCCCGGCCAGGCCGGGAAAGGTGATCTTTATGCCAGCGTACTCGCCAGCGTTCTCTTTGTTATGTCCCCATACTAAACATGTATGGCCCAGAGTGAAACAATTTTTGAAACCTGCAATGAAAATACATTGTGTTTCCATTTTGTTTACCTGAAAAGAGACGAAATGTATTATTGCTTGAGATGCCTTTTTGCCATACGTTTTAGGGTTTGGAGTATTGTTTGGTAAGCAGCGAGTTCATTTTTGTACTCAGCAATCTCCGTCTCATTCTTAACATAGTCGTTTTCAAGCTTAGCTATAGTATCAGTGTATTCTTGCATACTCTGTTCAACTTTTTTTGTTGCTGTACGAAACGCAGCGCTTTTAGTCGTTCTGATACCAACGGGGAATGTTTTCCCGATTTCCACGTCATGTTTATAGAAACTGCTGATGCTTGTATTCCAGACGCTTGGCTTTTTGTCGCTAGGCCGAATTTTGATAAATGTGATTCCAGGGATTTTATCCACAAGAAAAACAGTTTTTTCACTGCCTTCTGCCGCATTCTTTTTCATTCGAATTGTTTTTACGCCAACTTCTATTAATTCGACGCTGGTTTTTATTTTCGACGGGTTGTCTACGTCCATATCAATAAATACCCGCCAGCATGACTGGCCCTCTTTTATCGATGAAGGACACGCTTGTGGAAAATGGTCTTTGTACATGGTAAACCCCAACAACCTGAAATATGTAGGATAAAGATTAAGGGCATTTATGCTGCTTACGAAATTCGGGGCGACTCACTAATCACAGGGTGCGCTGGATTGACTCTGCGGCCTGTTGCCTTAGTGCGTTGCTGATACCAATTGCTTCAGCGAGATAAGCAAGATTATCCACCAGCACACATCGTGTCCCGGAACTGAGATCTCCAGTTACTCCCCAGCGGAGCATTTCACCAGGAGCCGGTTCATAATTATCCAGTTCACACTCAGGAAGGTCTACTGGCTCTCCCAGATAATCAATTAAGACCGGCCTGATATCGCTATATTCGGCATCAATACCAAGTGGCAGATCTTTCCTGACATATTGCCTCAGAACAAATAAATCCCTTTCGCTACATTGAGGGAAAATTCCAACCGGCAAGTTTGTGATAAGAATAGCTGCACCTTTTGAATCGCCAATTTCCTGAACGAGTTTTGCGGCGCACCAGACCGCCCCCTTCAGGAACTCCAGATTTTCATGCGATTGCTGTAATGACATATAACCTCTTTCTTATTGTCTGGCCCGCTTAAATCCATCGTTGCCATATGATTTAAAATACTCAGTAAACCCCTTATCGCTTTCACGAGTGTCGGCTGCGGCTTTCGAATTTGCCTCTTGCATGTCTCTTTCGCCTTTTTCCTGGCTGAGTTTCATGAAAGTCTTAATGTTATCGTCATTAGGGTCAGCCAGTACTTTCTGATAAGCCTTCTGGTAGCGCTCATCCAGGCTTAACCCTATTCCGAGACTCTGGCATCCGCTAATGCCGGTTATGAAAGCAATGATCAGAAACTTTCGTAGGTACGCACATTTCATCATTACTCCTACCGGGATGACCCGAGCATTTTGTTCCAGGCCGTAATCAGTGACTGAATCCCAGAAGTGGGCACAGGAGCAACCCATTTACAGCAGCTGAACCACAGGCGGTTAAACCGGTGAGGCATTTTCGTGATGTAGTTTTCCTTATACTCAAAGTTGTATTTATCACCAACGATGCGCGGAACTTCTTTGCAGAACGGACAGCGTTGAGCACCCGCGCTCATTTCAGGAACGATGATGAACTCGGTTTCCCCCAGCGTATCTGGATCCCACGGTTCGCGTTCACGCCAGCATGTGCCTTCTGGGAGCACGATATTCTCGTCGCATACGATGTATTCAAAGGTGGGAAATAACAGTTGATGAACACCGTGTTTACGCCAGCGCACTAACGCCAGAAACTCAATATGTTCTGAGCTATCGGCTTCCCGGGGAACAATAAAACGGTATACACCTGCTTTAGTCGGTAACCCTTCGCCCCGGATGCCAACTGGAGTCCAGCTTGGTTCTGTTGAGATACGGCGTAGTGCAGTCATAGTTACTCCCATTAAATTTTCTTCGTTCAATTTCCAGAATGAATCGATCTTTAAATCACTCTAACGGTAACTATTCCGATTACGAAATTCCGTTACCTTTAGGAATGATCGTGTTAACAGCCAGCATTGCATTTTTGAAGAAGTGTGCATTGCTACTTCTTAACTTAACAGAAGCATTAGAACTGACCGGGCTCAATGCCAGTAATGCGGTGCTGCGTCCCAGCCAGCGATAATATGAGAATAAACCCCACGAATTCAGGAATTCTCGTTTCATAATTGACATCAATTCAGATCTATCAGTCTGGTTAACTTTTGGGAACGTAATGAAAACTGCGCTATCCGGGTTCCGGGACAACCAACTGAAAACCTCTTCATTGGTGTAATAATACTTACCTTGCGTAAACACTCGCCCATTAAATCCTAATCGCACGACTGAGGACGGTATAATGTTATGGCAATAATCGAGCATGGGATATCCCATTTTCATCTGAGCGATATCAATGCGATTATCGCTCGGAATGCTTGCAGGTGCATTTGCATTTTTGAAACCGCGAGTACTGATCGAGTAATGACCGTCATCTGCATTCTGATAAACCCAGAATGGCTTGCAATACTCTTCTGAGTCTATAGCGGCTGTAAGATACGCTTCATCATAACTTTCAAATAACTTTTTTACTTTAGTCTGGTGGTCTGCAATATTTCTGGATTGAAGGTCTGGCCTGATTTTTAAAGGAATAGAATACACCGGTTCAAATGCCTTGACCGTATGGCCAGAACTCGTATGGTTTAGCAAATACCCAACCCACTCACGTTGAATTCCTTTTCCTATATACTCGCCGCTGTTCGCCCCTGCGTTGGTATCAAAACGCACGATAGATGTTCCACGCGCAGAAAGCATATTTTCAAATTCAGCACGGATAATGTTGGTATTTTTGCTAGTTAACGAATTCTGGAGATCATGCATATGTAGCCACCATTCATGTTTCAGCTTCGACTCTCACTATAATCACATGTTGAAATTTATTGTTACAGTGAGAATGAGGACGTTTTGCACCCAAAAATAAATAGCTTTTTCAACCGCAATTTGTGGGCATAAATGGTTTTTCTTAGCGTAAAAAAATAGCCGACTATGTCGGCTATTGTGACGATTCAACAGCTGGTGGTCAGAAAATGCACATCGAGGCGTATGCCGTCTTCTGGGAAACTTCAGTAGGGTTACGACCAATGAAAATACTACGGTTATTTTCTTTCTCGCTACGCATGAAGCGGTAGAGGTGGATGGCTACTCCATGAGCTTTCTGCACATCACGTCGGTGCAGCACAAGGTGCATTCTTTTTGGTGGTATGTGTGGGAAACGTTTCGCCAGAATTTGTCCAAGCACGTTAAGTGATTCACTGTTCTCGCGTAGCTGGTAAAGGTCTTCCACGATGAAAAAGATGTTATTCCCCCTGTCGAGTTCGTCAGGTACGGGGCACACTTTTAATCGGCACTCGATGACTTCACAACTCCAGTCACGATGAGGCAGAGACATGATGATGTTTTCTTTCTGCAAGACATTCGACATAAATCCCACCTCACGGTAAAAGCTGTATCAGTTTAACTCCCAAAACCCTTCGGCTGTGGGTTCTGCATTACGCACCGGCTCTCAGATTCCTTAAGGCTTTGATCCAGTATTATTCTTGAGAAATTTGAGTTCAGAACTACCCGGCTTCCCTTTTTGGGCCGTCTTGATAAATTCCCGCTCTTTGAAATACCACCGTTCAACAATTTGTGAAGATAGCGTATTGGATTCCAAGGCATAAGCCTGCAACTCCCTCCATGCAGCTATGTTATGCGGTTTGTATTTTGCCAGCTTAATATCCAGTTCTTCTTGCCAAGATCTGGCGCGTTTTGTAAAAACCTTTCGACCCAGCATTGGGAAAACCAAGAGCCCTGCTATATTGCCGACGAACTGTACAGACCAGTCAGAGGTTATGTAAAACCATATCCCGGCATTAACCGAAACCAGAACCAATAACCATGTTCCATACGCTCGCTGAAATGGAGGGAAGCAGTTATCTCGCCACATTCGAATACTTTTTCCAATGCTGTTCAGCAGGTTTTCGTTTGTTTTCATCAGTTATCTCTGTTCCTCTTCAGCATAGGCCGTTTGTATCAATTCAAACCTGTTCACCCTGACTACTTGAAGAACTATCTGATCGGTAATGCACCTAACCGGCGTAGTGCATCAGTAACCTCGTCTATGCCGAATAAAGACATTGGCGGGACTTTATCTCCAGAGATTGAGCAGGCTGTACACAATGCATTGTATGAGCTTACTCGTTCACGATGTAGAGACTGAAGGCTTACGATCAACAGATCTCGCTCTGGGCCCGTGGTAGCTCCTATAAGGTCAAATAAACTTTGTTTAACCACTTACGTAATCCTCCGTCAAAATCAGTCAAGAGTGCGCTCATTCTCCTCAGTTTCATTTTTTAATGAACGGAAAAGGTCGACAAATCAGGCGGTATTAAAGACACCATCGTCTTTTAGTCCCATCCGTGTGTATACATCATTAATATGCTTGTGAATATATTGAAGATCACTTGCCTGCTCATGCTGTCTGATACGGTCTTCATGGCGAGAATTGGATAACCGAATGCAACGTTCCCGTTGTTCAACAATGTACTCAGTACACTGGGTATGTTCAAACATGACCTCTCCCCATTGCCTGGCAGCGCGGAGATACAACCCTCTTTCTTCCAGGTCCCGGGCAAGTATCACCGATTTGGTCGCTGGTATCTGGTACATTTCTTCAGCGAGCAGGAACGCTGCTGCACATTTTCTTTGTCCCATATCTACCTCTACCCTTTGTATAGAGTCGACATCTGGGCAGAAGTGAATGAGATTAACTCTTCAACCTGCCATTCGCTGATACTCTCCTGGTGGATAACCGAGTCCAGAAGTGAGCAGAAGACCCGACCTTCACAGAAGGCATCGAATAAGGTTTGCCAGGCACCGGCGAATCGCCCGGCCAGTTTACTTCGCTGACGTTTACTGCGGCAGCGATGCAATTCTTGCTGAAACAAGGATTCGTTTTCCGCACTGCTTTTTTCATGCAGAGCATCCCATAACTGGTTGAACCGTGTTTCAGTACAATTTCTGGCCGTTACCATCGTCATAATATTTCCTTCAGAGGCGGTTAAGCCTGTATCAATGTTGCTATTTGATATCTATTTTCCACGTAATATTCAGGTGACGAAATCTCAGCTATAAATCGCTGATGGCTAATTAGTCTGACCCGCATTTCTCCCGGTTGTACGCCCCACCAGGTAGCACCCATTCTTTTGACATGTTAATGACGGGCAATGTATAGACCGGATTTACCGCTTGCAGCAGCGCTTCCTCATCCGTGATATTAATAGGAGAAATATTCTGGCTTAGATCCAGAACATTTATTCGTTTACGACTGATAGTGACCCCAAAGCGGTTTTCATAGTTGGCCATTGCGTGAATACGCTCGGGGAAATAATGTTTGATGGTTGCCCATATGCGAGCACTGTTGTATATACACGTTAAGCATGAACTGCGACCCCATCCAAGACGATACGGTACTGGGGCTGTAACACGATGTTTTGCTAAAATCTCCCAGACTTGTTCTTCAGACCATTCAAGTACTGGCCTCCAGGCATCAACTTGTCTTTTTTTGCAACTGCTGGTATGTGGCTCCAGTTGTAAGTAATTGAATCTATTAGAGCTTTCCGCTCTCCTTTCCCCCGTAATAAAAAGCACCTTTTTTCCGTCAAAGCGTCTCTGATTTGTGAGTGCTCGCCGACCAACATCAATTTTTAGTGCTGATGAGCACCAACGTGTTTTAAGGCTTGGTGATTGCTGAGGGAACCGAAGTCGCGTGGCGGGAGTGCTTCGCTGGATATCACGTTCCGCGATTATTAATCCATCTGGGGTTTCGATACATTGCGGGCGACTGTAGCCATTCTCTTTCAGCATCTCACCTTCCATTCCTCCCTGAAGCCAGGAGAACATCAACGGTATCTGAAATGTTGAAGCTATTTTGCGGTTGTAGTCGGCCATAAATGGCCAGTCCATTAAAGTACTTCCCTCGCGGCCATCAACATCGTGATGCCAGAGTTCCACCCTGGACAGATCGACCCCGATGTCAATTAAGTGGAGAAGGCAGGCTATGGAGTCTTTTCCGCCGCTAAGGCAAATGATTATCACGTCATAGCAAGATATGTCGATATCTGGAGCGTTCCTGTACGTTTGTCCTGATAGTGGCGTGGTGATGCCTGCTATGCTACTCAGTGCAGGAATAATAAAGTTATCGTCGATTAAATCACTCACTTGCCGCGCTCCTGCTCTGAAGTGAATTTGTCAGAATCGCAGCAAGTCTAGTCTCGCCTAATGATGAGGCCAGATCTGATAGCGCTAGTTTACCTGCTGCTTCCATACCAAGTGCCTTTACTCGACTGGTATCAAGAACTGCAATTCTTTGGCCTGTTGCCTTACAGACAAGCGCATATCGACATACGCTTAATGTGCGATGGATGATGAATGAGAACATTTGATTGTCGATTTGTGCGCTGAATTTGCAGATCACATTTACTTTATGCGTCAACCCATTCTGGATTATGATTGTTGCAACATCGTCTTTAGGCATATCTACCTCCGGCTTTTTACTAAGCCTAATACGACGCTAACAGCTGACGAAATTTGCTTACAGATATAACTTTCACTGCAAATATCGTGTTATGAGTGACTGATTACTGCTTTGGAGACAGAATGGATTTTTCTAAAACTACTGTAGTGAAACCCGGTTTAATTGGTGATAACAACGCGTATTGGGCGATGCACTTTTGCTCAATTATTGAAACCCTTTATGATAATAACCGGATGAAGGTACGTTTTAATTCCCCTCTCATGGGGAAACATACACCAACAATGAGAAACCTAGTTTCATTAGCTGGTGAAGGATATTTTTCTTTAATTAAAGATCAGTTCAGAAACTTCGGTCTACAAAATTTGCTCTGCCACTATCTGATGAGTTATGAAGGTAGAGAAGTCTTAAATACTATACTTATTAATTTGTCTGATTATCGCAATGTCGATATCCTCGCTAATATGAGCCAGTTTGGTGTATTCATTAGCTGCCGTGACTTTAGAAGTGGCACTAATTTTGCGGTAGAGCATAATCCTTATCTACTTGGCCATGAGAATGTCTTTTATAATTCAGTTTATAATAGCTTAAAGTTTGCAGATCTATGCATTCTTTTCCGTATGAGAACGAATCCTAACCAAGAATCAGCTACTTTGTTTGGCATTCTTGGAGAGGTCGAAGGAAACAATGGTCAGGACTTGAAGAGACCGGCCTTCTGGGGAAGGAAAGGTTTGTATTTGTCTTTTGGTATTGGAGTCAATCCTAAACCCAAGGGGGAAAAACGTTCTAATCAATTTCAGCTTAATGACTGTACTTGCCAGTGGGTAAACGCTGCTGATGGTTATAAATTTGTCGCTATTTTTGAGTCAGAACACCATCTTGTTACAGATTATCTCGATGCAATAGGTACTATTGAACACCTTAATAAATTTGGCCCCAACCATCCTTTTCTAACACATTATCCAGCTCGGCACATTCTAAACATTGTGAGAGATGGCTGGGATAAATCAGTTGATATATTGATTACTGAACTGCGACGTTATCTTGCGCCTAACGAATTAGCTTCGCTAGGAACAAATCCAGTAATACCCTTTATACCCTCATTCAAACATTAAAATAAATGGGGCTACGGCCCCATTTTTTACTCACGATATAAGATGTAATAACATTTTCTGACCTGCATACTGTTGTTCAGGTAACCACAAAGTGCTTCACGACCATCCTGACTACGACCTATCCATAGGCCAGCCAAGCGTTTATCTGGTTGCTCAGACAGTATGAAAATTTTGCTGTTAATAAGACCAATGAATGGGCGTTCTACTCCCTGGGGGACTACAAAATTCCCCAGCGGTTTGTAACTTTCCAGGTTCAATACGATCGCAGCTGTCTGGTCACTGGAATTGTCAGCATCGTCCTGTTGCTCGCTGGCAGCAGGTTGTTGGTAGTTTTGAGAAGGCTGCTGAGCATAGAAATCGTTCGGATCGATCGATTCTGCGCTGGTTATGAAGGGCAATAGTGCTAAAAGGCCAAAAACAGCTTTTTTCATATGTCCACCATAGGGTTATGCGTTTAAATATGATTAGGCTATCAGTACCAATGCTGTCAGGCTAAAAACAATGGGGACAAATTGAGGGCTTTTATGTTGTGTTTATTGCTATTTTTGTCCTGCAATAGCATCTATTTCACACAATACACAGTGACATTTAGCTGGTGGCTCAAGTCGTTCGAATTGCGTCAGATTATGCAGACGTAATCGAGGTATACGTCTGACAGCATGATGGCCACACGAAAGTTCAAGAAACCAGATTCGTCCGTTACGGCTCCCGTCCTGAACCTTTACGTTTACAACTTCTCTCCATATGCGAATCATGGCTAACCTTCTGCCGGGCTCGGTGGTTCATCGTTGTCCTGGGTAATTTTAACGTAATCACCCTGATTGATAACGATTACTTCATTAAGATGAGGGCTGTAACGTACCCTCTCTACTTCGTCGAGATAGTCCACATGTCTACGCGCCTTGTTATTCGAGAAGCCGAGCGCTTTCCCTATTGCGTGAACTGATGGCCCACGGCCACCATTTCTGTTCATGTATTTTTTGACATACGTGATGATTGCTTTCCTGTCACTGGTCATGTCCGGGAGTTCGGCAATGTCATCATGACCTTGTCCTTTCGCTACGCGCAGCGTCATAGACTTTCTTTCACCATCGATAATGATTCGTCCCTGGTCATGCAACTGCCGGATACGCCGGGAAACGAGCCCTTTTGAATACCCCAGAGAAGAACAGATCTGCTCGTAAGACGGTGCTGCACCCTGCTCTTTGATTTCTGTCACAATGAAATCAAAGAGCCTGTCCAGGTGGGCATTTGCTTTTGGGGCGTTCTGTGCTTTTCCAGAAACACTACCGGCGTTGTCTTCAGTCATATCCCTTCCGTCCAGTTGGTGGTTGTTAATTAATGCGGGCTATCGACGTTCTTCGTCGAACTGAGACTAAAAGGCACGACGTCCGCTTTTACATCAGTTAAGGAGTGATTACCGCAGAGTTGCCCTTTAACTTTAGTCAGGCCCACCAGCGCATCCTCAAGCAGTTCTGATTCCTGAGATGTCACATTACTACCCAGTTCCATACCGATTTTTTCGCCCGCGTCCTTGAGGATACTGATAGCACGATCGATAGATTCACTGTACATAATCGCCACCTTGTTCGTTTTGTTAACATAGCCAATTAGTGCGTGTTCAGCTATAGCTGAGTTGTTTTATCACCTGTTTATGCGGCCCTTTTTCTTGCCAGGCAGCGAGCTAAAACCCGTTCCCTGGCTTCATGCTGCTCATCGATACAAAGCTGAATTCCCAACCCCAGGATGTAACGCTCCTGAAGTTCTGCCGGATGGAGGAAATTGAGCGCGGTGAAACCAGCTGGCACGGAACCATATTTGGCCAGGCTGTCTTCGTAACGTCGCTGGGCTATTTCACAAATTAAGTTATATTGAGCAATAGCTGCCTCACGTCCAACTTGATTGAATATTTCAACCGCCAGGACTTCCGAACATGTCTGCATTTTTGCATCCGTTTTGTTTACCTGACATCAGTATCACCCCGATGTGCTGGCTAACGAAATTTACGGATAGATGAATGTAATGAGGGGAATAGAACGTAATGGAATGTTTATACTGAACCCAAATTATGGGGAGCTTGATAATCAAATGTGGAAGTCTGTTGAGAAGCAGACTTCCAGACTTGGTATTA
Organism: Citrobacter sp. W9; assembly: GCF_026719375.1. Classification (NCBI taxonomy): domain Bacteria; kingdom Pseudomonadati; phylum Pseudomonadota; class Gammaproteobacteria; order Enterobacterales; family Enterobacteriaceae; genus Citrobacter; species Citrobacter sp. W9. The sequence continues at coordinate 36,809 of NZ_JAPPTE010000031.1, forward strand.
ACTGGTTTTCTGACTATTAAGCCAGCTGATTAGCTCATCTTGCGTGTCAAAAGACGCGACAAAGGTCTGCTCCTGATCAGGACGTTGTGCATCCCTTATCGCTCTGAATGGAGCTTCACCGCTATAGTAGAATATTGGCTCCGCACGGCGTTTGACCCATGCTGATTGCTCGCGCTCTGCGAGCTCGCAGGCTTCTTCGTAATTGTCCGCTACTCCCAGCACTGTCGAACGATCCCAAGCTCCTCCATTCAGGCATCGAACAGTGATTTTCCCGTCCGGGCAAGTAATGCCATATGGATGATCCCACCAGGCATCAAGCTGAGACTTTGAGCGCTTTTCATTAGGTGTATCGTCGAAGTTTTTAGGTAATACCGGATTAAGGGGTATGCAGTTTGGCACTTGGATTCTCCCTGTAGCCTGAATCTACAAATAGGCAGTAAGCAATGTTCGTCAGGTTAACATGTACCTCCTGTTAGGTAATTAAGTACTTCGTTCCATTTTCGATATTCGCGTTATCTGACTCATTTTCTCCGACTTCAGGAGATCTCCATGCTGCTACGTAAGCCATGTGAATCAGGCTTGTTTTTCGCCCCGCTTTGACCCCATTTCCATGATGTTCTCAAACCTCGCGCTGTTACAGTAGGACAACTGCTACTGACGAGGTGAATATGACCAGATACCTTGGATACTGCGCCCTTGCGCTCCTTACCGTCCTGCCGACCGCTTCGGTATATTCTGCTGTACAGAATGATACAATGGGCCTATACGCTCCCGATCCCAGCTACACACCTGACATCCAAAATTCAGCACCTGTAACGCCTTCTCCGGGGGATGACAGTCTGTACAGTGATGACGTACCCGATTCATCTACCGCTCCAGAAAGCACCATTACCCCCCTGAATAGCTTTGATGTTATGTCTTTTTCTATAGGGCCGGTAAGCCTGCGGATGACAGCTTCTGAAGCGATCACTGCTATCACTGACAAACTTGGCCAGTCTGCTGGTGAAGAAATTCAAAAGCGCTACAGTAACAACTCATTGAATAGTATTTTCTGGGGAGATGCTCACCAGGAGACGGTGGTCTATTTTATCCCCGATACGGCAGTTGACCCCATTGAGCCGGTGGCTTACAAAATCCGCTTTTCATTCAGCAACCCTGATCTCTTACTGAAGTCGGCGATCGAGAAATATGGAGAGCCTTCAGTCTCTGATGCCCAGAGAGGTCGTTATATCTGGTGCAAGGCACTGGCGGAGAAAACGAATAAGTGTGATGACAGTAAATCTGAGCTTACGCTGACAACGCGAGAAGTTGAAGACACTGGCATCCTGACTCTCAGCGACCCAACGGTCTCATTTGATGCCTCGCGGACTGCAACGGCCACCCCGGATAAAGACCAGGCTGCGACTGAAGATAACCAGGGGCCATTGCCACAGCTCTGAAGTCGTCCGTCGCTGTCCAGCATCCTTTTGCAGGATTACTAAACCGACTGAATTCGTCAGCCGGTTTTTTTATCTGAATTTTACATTAGCGTCTGAAAGTACGCTTTCCAAACGGGCTTATCTCTTTGACGTGAAAACCCGCATTAGTCAGCATCCTGGCCATGACAACTGATGCAGGAAGACAGGATGCCTCCACTTTATGGCCGGGAGTAGCATCCAGAATACTTTGCAACATGGAGCGCCCAAATCCTTTTTGTCTTTGACTCCTGGTAACACCAAACATCCTGATTTCCAGATGTGAAGCAAGTCCATTTGCACCATTTTTGCCCGTCAGTAGGGCAAAACCTATCGCTGCGCCATTATGTTGAGCATCAAAGACAAACAAGAAATCGGCGCAATTCTCTCCCCGTTCCCGCCTGGCAATGGCTTCTGAGATCTGACTTTCGAACTGAGACAGTCCGTCATCATCATCAAAGTTAAAATACCCATCCCGCATACCGTCGCGAATCACCGCTATGATAAAGGGAACATCCTGTTTGGTTCCAAAGCGCATTTCAGGGGCAGATAACACCGTCATCAGTTTGTCTCTCGTAACCGTTATTATTCCATCAATTTGATTACATGGAGGTAAAGAGGTCAATAGAAATGAACGGGGTATTTCGCTGATGACCATTTGATCGGTGTTAGTGGTTTCAGTAGCAGAGCCAGGAGGTATATAAGGCCAGCAAAAATGCCAGCCTTTTTCATTTAAACCGGTTTTCTTATGATTCTCTTGATCGGCATTCCTGCCTTATCAAAATATCGGGTTGGCCATATTTCTTGAGGTTCTTCACCAATTGCATTAGCGATGATGATCTCGCCTCTAGGCCAGTCACGTGTCAGTGCATTTGCCAGAGTGCTGCTTGAAAGACCGTTAGCCCTACTCAGTGAGGCAAGTGACAAACCTTTCTTATGTAGCGCAGCTATGATGTCTGCCTTATGCCAGTCCTGTTTTTCCATCTCCATTTCCTTTGGTGGTGAATCGGAACATGGTTTGCAGTACCAGCTAATGACGACTGGCGAGCCGTAAGGCTCCCACGCCCCGACCCACCATTGACAAAAAACAGGCGAGCGAGTGCGAACCGTTCAAGTACATGAACGGCGTGTCATTAGTCGGGGCTGCAAATCCCCACTCTTACGATTTAGTAAGGGCTACAACAGTTTACAGCATTTAAAGGGTGTATCAGAAGTGTTAATGCCGTAAGTTTGCGAGTCGGTTTGAAATTCAGATAATAACTATGCTTAATGGCCTGTTCAGGAAAGCACTTCGATGCTGTTCATATAGCCAAAGCCGAATATCCGCTTTCTGCCGATCCCGAAAGCGTATGCCTGTTCAAGTGCGCCGACATCTTCAATCACGCATTCAGCATCGTACTGGCTCATCGGTACAATGATCTTGTGGGATGTACGGCCAACGCTCCCGGGCTTAATAATATGGAACTTGGTGCTTCGAACGATACGTAACCGTCCACAGATCACTCCGGCCCGTTCCAGGTGATAGTGGATATAATCCGGGAGTTCATGGGCAGGTGGACAAATCTCTCTTTTCCGGCCTCCAGCTTCCTCGCGTCGAATAGTGGCCAGCGAGCCGCAGATTCGAATTTTCTGGCCAGACACAAACATGATTTCCTTCATGACTTCGCCAGGGAGCCCGAGTGCAACAGCCGTTCTCAGAACAACCTGGGTGTCGGAGGCACTTTGTTTGCGAGAGTAGAAGGTGTATGGGAGTCGCGACCCAGAACGTTCCTGGACTACCTTATCCAGTTGCTGGTGGATCCCATACACGTCACCTGGGGCGATTCTGAACCTGAGCGCACATTCAAAGTATTTCACGCCACATTCCTTGCTGAACATAATGAATTTTCAATATTAGTTTCAGGGTATGGCATGGACGGCGAGTGACGAAATTATGAGGGGGGAATACGGCCAGTCCTTTGGCCGGTGTGGTCAGAGAATCATTTCGATACTTTCGCCGTGGAATATACCGATCACATCTGTCTTGAGGCGGTTACTCCTCGGCTTTACTTCATTGGCCACGAACTCTGGCAATGGCCGAATTTTCACGTGCTCATCCTGAATGATAATGAACGGCATAGATGAAGCGGCAGAAAGACGCAGTATCTGGTCGGGGTGTTCAGGATCAGCCATCGCGATGTTTGCAGCTGGATGCACTTTAACCGGACGGCGTAAGCGAAGCTTTTCTTCCGGTACACGCGCAATAGCCTTAATCAACGAGTTGAGTCTGACTGATTTATCTTCATCTTCCTCGATGTCCTTGCCCATCTTCTGGAGCAACTCGATTTTGTTAACCCTGCTAAAAAGCGTCTTTTGCCTCCAGCCGAAACTGACCAGATTGACGTTAGCATTATCAAACATACGCAGCTGCCGATAGAGATGCAGGGTCATGACACCAGGGCAGGCGCTATGCAGCGCGTTGAAGCGCATGTATTCCGGTCGGCGATCACCACCGTAGTTTTCGATGATGTGGCGTTGAATGCTCTCTTTATGCTGGTTGATGGATGTCACCAAACGGGTAACCAGCTGAGAGAATTCCGCATCTGTATTGTCGTACCATAATACGCCGGTAGTGCGCCGAGCGGACTTCTGCGAATAGCCATCCCTGATATGCAGGTCAGCGTATGCCGCGCAGGCAGCATGGACAGCATCGTGTCCCTGTTTCAGCTCAGGCATGATGTGTTCGATGGCCATATCTTCTTCGCCATCAGCAACGGCTGGCAGGACGCAGACACTCGCCTTGAGCGGAAGCCGGGAACCCAGCACTCCACGAAGTTGTGTGATCTCGCTCTCCAGCGTCTGGAAAGTTGTTGAGATATTCATTTCTATCCCCGAAAAAGGGCTCTAAACTCCCTCCGCTGCACGGAGGACTGTATGTACATACATACTCATAACAAGCGAAACCGAGTATATCAAGTTCGTTTTGTTTACAGACGAATTTTATCGATGACGAATGAAGTTTTCACTGCTGATTAGCCAATCCTGACGCGAGGGATTTCATTAATGTTAGTGAGATAGGATGGTGACAATAACTCCCGCCGCATCGTCCAGTCTTTGTCGATGCCCTGGCCCGCAAACCATAATTTCCCCCGACCTGACCGGTTAATTCTATCCATCACGCCCATCAACGCTTCACCATTGGCAAAGAGTCGGTTCTCACCAAACAAATCGAGCTGGCTGGTGGCGCTATCATAAAAGTCAGATAGCATCACTCCGGCTTTATGGTATCGGTATCCCTCCTGCCAGATATGCCGGAGCCCTGCGACCGCAGCCGCAATGATTTCCCGGGTATCGGCGGTGGGGTTTTCCAGCTTGACTGTCTGCTGGCCACTGTAAGGGGCCGTTTTCGAATAGTAACTTGTGCCAATAAAAACCGTTATGCAGCGACAGTATTGCTTCTCTTCGCGCAGCTTCTCGCCTGCACGTTCGGCATACTCACACACCGCCTGGTGCATTGCTTCGTAGTGCTCTATTTTCTGGCCGAATGAACGCGAGCTGATGATCTGCTGCTTAACCTTCCTCACCTCTTCCAGGGCTATGCAGGACTCGCCATTCAATTCGCGCTGCGTTCGCTCCAGTACGACTCCAAATGTGTTACGGATAAGCGATGTTGGCGCATTGGCCAGATCGAGAGCAGTCCTGATGCCCATGCTGTTCAGTCTGGTGGCATATCTCCGGCCCACCCCCCAGACATCGCTTACGTCAATATATGGCAATAATTTACGTTGTCTTTCTGGACTGCTGAGATCAACCACTCCGCCTGTTTTAGTCCATGTTTTTGCAGCTTTATTTGCTAGTTTTGCCAAAGTTTTAGTTGTCGATATGCCCACCCCCACGGGTATATGGGTGCTCTTTAATACGGTTTTCTTTATTTCTCTTCCATAGTCATCAAAATTATAATTTTTCTGCATTCCTTCAAACGAAAGGAAAACTTCATCAATACTGTAGACCTCAGTATTACTGGAGAATTTAAATAATGTCTCACACACCCTACGGGAGATCTCCGCGTACAAGGCATAGTTAGAACTGAAAACATGTACACCGTTAGCTTCAAAGAATGCTTTCTTCTGGAAGTACACGTCACCATTCTGGATACCTAATTTTTTAGCTTCCGCTGAACGTGCCACGACCATGCCATCATTGTTCGAAAGGCATACAATTGGCTTGTTCACCAGATCGGGCCGAAAGACTCTCTCGCAGGAGGCGTAAAATGAGTTGCAATCCACCAGGCAGAACATCACAAGGCCTTGTACACGATGAAGGTCACCACGCCAAAAATGGCCAGTTCTTCGCCTTCTTTCAGATAGATCGGTGACATCCGGCTATTCATTGGCAGTAGCGCGGGAGCCGGGCTTAGCTGCAACCGCTTAATGGTGAAATCACCATCAACGGTCGCAATCACAATATCCCCCTCTTTCGCCTCAAGTGAGCTATCCACGATGACCAGATCGCCTTCGTGAATACGTGCCTCTACCATCGATGAACCTGTTACTCGTAAGAAGTAGGTTGCAGATGGATGTTTGATGAGGTGAGTATTTAGATCAATAAATTCATCAACATAATCGGAAGCGACTGAAGGGAAACCTGCGCTGACAGGCTCAACGAACAACGGGAATTGGCCTGGTGATTGTTGTGTCACTGGGATAAGTTTCATAATGCTCTGCTCTTCGTGGTGCTGTATATCCATACAGTATTATAGACAGGAGCCAGGAATTTTCGCACCTCCTTTTCCGAAAGTTATTTTCCGCTATCACTCTTCAGGTTTTTCTTATCACTTGTCCAGAAGTGGGTAACTGCACATAACAAATTGCAACCATATGATTCCTCAGTTCATTTTCAGAATTTACTCGTGCTTACTTCGTATACAATTCGGAATTTATCCGTACATTTTATAAGGAGTAATAACGATGAAGCAGTTTACAAATGAAGCAACTCAACAAATGCTGGCCGACTTTGACAAATCCCCTTTCTCTGACGCTGATCTGGCCGCAATGGATGTGGATGCTCGACAAATTATTGAGCAGAACGCTGAAAGGGATCGCCAACACCCGGTAACAGCAATCTGGCGTGTTGCGGTCGAGGGAAGCCTGACTGCGCGAGGTGGTGTCGTAACCGCTGTTGATAGCGCCAGGGTTATGGATCTAGGCAACGGTCAAATGGTCAAAATCGCAGTGGAGGGTGATGCAGTCACTTATACCGATGGTTCATCTGCACGGATTGTTTCAAGCGCTGGCCAGAAAGCTACACACTTCGAGAAAGGGCTCGCGCTGGTGGGCAGCGTACTGGATAACGGGGATGAAATTGTCTCGACCCCGCAGGACAGATTAGTGCTGTTATCGCGCAAAGGTATGGCTGAAGCCCCCGACTTTCTGGCAATACCCGGAGGCGTGACTCATGGGGTATCGAACTAACAATTATGGCCGGGGCCAGGCGCTCCACGGAGATAAAACCACCACAGGCGCGACCGTCCTTACTTGGGGTCAGTTTGGATATCGAAAATTATTGTACTATAAGGGCTTCCCCGGCGTGTCAACGCCGGTGTTTATGGTTTCTGTCTGCTCTTCAGTAAAAATAAAGGGGAGAGACTGCGGTACTATAAACGGCCATGATGAATCGTCA
>NZ_JAPPTE010000032.1:0-31459 GCF_026719375.1 Citrobacter sp. W9
TCGAACTGCCGGAAGGCGTAGAGATGGTAATGCCGGGCGACAACATCAAAATGGTTGTTACCCTGATCCACCCGATCGCGATGGACGACGGTCTGCGTTTCGCAATCCGTGAAGGCGGCCGTACTGTTGGTGCGGGCGTTGTTGCCAAAGTAATGAGCTAATTGCCGAATAACATTTGACGCAATGCGCAATAAAAGGGCATCATTTGATGCCCTTTTTGCACGCTTTCACACCAGAACCTGGCTCATCAGTGATTTTTTTTGTCATAATCATTGCTGAGACAGGCTCTGAAGAGGGCGTTTAGTCCGAAACGCACCAGAGCATTTCGGTTTGGATCGCCTCGCTTACGCGGGGTGAAAATGTTTGTAGAATACTTCTGACAGGTTGGTTTATGAGTGCGAATACCGAAGCTCAAGGAAGCGGGCGCGGCCTGGAAGCGATGAAGTGGGTTGTTGTCGCTGTATTGCTGCTTGTAGCTATCGTTGGCAATTACCTTTATCGTGACATGATGCTGCCGCTGCGTGCGCTGGCCGTAGTGATTCTGATTGCCGCAGCGGGTGGTGTCGCGCTGTTGACAACAAAAGGTAAAGCGACCGTTGCTTTTGCCCGTGAAGCGAGAACCGAAGTCCGTAAGGTCATTTGGCCAACTCGCCAGGAAACATTGCACACCACATTAATTGTGGCTGCGGTTACCGCAGTAATGTCACTGATCCTGTGGGGACTGGATGGTATTCTGGTTCGCCTGGTATCCTTTATCACTGGCCTGAGGTTCTAAGATGTCTGAAGCCCCTAAAAAGCGCTGGTACGTCGTTCAGGCGTTTTCCGGTTTTGAAGGCCGCGTTGCCACGTCGCTGCGCGAATATATCAAGTTACAAAATATGGAAGAGCTGTTTGGCGAAGTCATGGTGCCGACAGAAGAAGTGGTCGAGATCCGTGGTGGCCAGCGTCGCAAGAGCGAACGTAAATTCTTCCCGGGCTATGTACTGGTCCAGATGGTCATGAATGATGCGAGCTGGCACCTGGTGCGCAGCGTTCCGCGTGTGATGGGCTTTATCGGCGGTACTTCTGACCGTCCGGCGCCAATCAGCGACAAAGAAGTTGATGCGATCATGAACCGTCTGCAGCAGGTTGGTGATAAGCCGCGTCCGAAAACGATGTTTGAGCCGGGCGAAATGGTCCGCGTTAGCGATGGTCCGTTTGCTGACTTTAACGGCGTAGTTGAAGAAGTGGACTACGAGAAGTCTCGTCTGAAAGTTTCTGTATCTATCTTCGGTCGTGCGACCCCGGTTGAACTGGACTTCGCCCAGGTTGAGAAAGCCTAACACGTCGATCAAAAAAGCGGCGATTTAATCGTTGCACAAGGCGCGAGATTGGAATACAATTTCGCGCCTTTTGTTTTTATGGACTCTGTCCGTAAAACGAATTTAAAAACACGGGGAGCCTCTTTGAGGCGCTATAACCCAACTAGAGGAATTTAGAATGGCTAAGAAAGTCCAAGCCTATGTCAAGCTGCAGGTTGCAGCTGGTATGGCTAACCCGAGTCCGCCGGTAGGTCCAGCACTGGGTCAACAAGGCGTGAACATCATGGAATTCTGCAAAGCGTTCAACGCAAAAACTGATTCCATTGAAAAAGGTCTGCCGATCCCGGTTGTTATCACCGTTTACGCTGACCGTTCTTTCACTTTCGTTACCAAAACGCCTCCGGCAGCAGTACTGCTGAAGAAAGCGGCTGGTATCAAGTCTGGTTCCGGCAAGCCGAACAAAGACAAAGTGGGTAAAATTTCCCGCGCTCAGCTGCAGGAAATCGCGCAGACCAAAGCTGCCGACATGACTGGTTCCGACATTGAAGCGATGACTCGCTCCATTGAAGGTACTGCACGTTCCATGGGCCTGGTAGTGGAGGACTAAGAAATGGCTAAACTGACCAAGCGTATGCGCGTGATCCGTGACAAAGTTGATGCAACTAAACAGTACGACATCAACGAAGCTATTGCTCTGCTGAAAGAGCTGGCCACTGCTAAATTCGTAGAAAGCGTGGACGTTGCCGTTAACCTCGGCATCGACGCTCGTAAATCTGACCAGAACGTACGTGGTGCAACTGTACTGCCGCACGGTACTGGCCGTTCTGTTCGCGTAGCCGTATTTACCCAGGGCGCAAACGCTGAAGCTGCTAAAGCTGCAGGCGCTGAACTGGTAGGTATGGAAGATCTGGCTGACCAGATCAAGAAAGGCGAAATGAACTTTGACGTTGTTATTGCTTCTCCGGATGCAATGCGCGTTGTTGGCCAGTTGGGTCAGGTTCTGGGTCCGCGCGGCCTGATGCCAAACCCGAAAGTTGGTACCGTAACTCCGAACGTTGCTGAAGCGGTTAAGAACGCTAAAGCTGGCCAGGTTCGTTACCGTAACGACAAAAACGGCATCATCCACACCACCATCGGTAAAGTGGATTTTGACGCTGACAAACTGAAAGAAAACCTGGAAGCTCTGCTGGTTGCGCTGAAAAAAGCAAAACCGACTCAGGCAAAAGGCGTGTACATCAAGAAAGTTAGCATCTCCACCACCATGGGTGCTGGTGTTGCCGTTGATCAGGCTGGTCTGAGCGCGTCTGCGAACGTCTAAGATTAGCTTTACGTGGGCGGCGAATTTGTCTACAATCTTCGCCCACGATTCTATTAGCTTCGGCCGATAGACAACAGATTTGTTCGTTGGAGCCTGGCCTATCCAGGCCTCCGTCGAAGACCGCAGGTGTTTCGCAAGAAACTTAATGCCCTGCGTAGACGGTGACAGAACGCTAAGATTATTTCTGATACTCTGGCTTGTTTCTGCTCACCGTATTTAGACGCTCTCTCCGTTGGGGGGAGTGAAGTGAGTTCCGGAACATGAGTTCCGGCAAACATCCAGGAGCAAAGCTAATGGCTTTAAATCTTCAAGACAAACAAGCGATTGTTGCTGAAGTCAGCGAAGTAGCCAAAGGCGCGCTGTCTGCAGTAGTTGCGGATTCCCGTGGCGTAACTGTAGATAAAATGACTGAACTGCGTAAAGCAGGTCGTGAAGCTGGCGTATACATGCGTGTTGTTCGTAACACCCTGCTGCGCCGCGTCGTTGAAGGTACTCAGTTCGAGTGCCTGAAAGACACGTTTGTTGGTCCGACCCTGATTGCATACTCTATGGAACACCCGGGCGCCGCTGCTCGTCTGTTCAAAGAGTTCGCGAAAGCGAATGCAAAATTTGAGGTCAAAGCCGCAGCCTTTGAAGGTGAGTTGATTACGGCATCGAATATCGACCGCCTGGCAACTCTGCCGACCTACGAAGAAGCAATTGCACGCCTGATGGCAACCATGAAAGAAGCTTCGGCTGGCAAACTGGTTCGTACTCTGGCTGCTGTACGCGATGCGAAAGAAGCTGCTTAATTGCAGTTACCTTTCTCAAGCATCTGCTTACGTATAAACTTATTCTGATTTTCAGGAACAATTTAAATGTCTATCACTAAAGATCAAATCATTGAAGCAGTATCCGCTATGTCCGTAATGGACGTTGTAGAACTGATTTCTGCAATGGAAGAAAAATTCGGTGTTTCCGCTGCTGCTGCTGTAGCTGTAGCTGCTGGCCCGGCTGAAGCTGCTGAAGAAAAAACTGAATTCGACGTAATTCTGAAAGCTGCTGGCGCTAACAAAGTTGCTGTTATCAAAGCAGTACGTGGCGCAACTGGCCTGGGTCTGAAAGAAGCTAAAGACCTGGTAGAATCTGCACCGGCTGCGCTGAAAGAAGGCGTGAGCAAAGACGACGCAGAAGCACTGAAAAAATCTCTGGAAGAAGCTGGCGCTGAAGTTGAAGTTAAATAAGCCAACTTTTCTGGTTGCAGCCTAAGAAATTAGGCTGATGGCTGGTGACTTTTTAGTCACCAGCCTTTTTGCGCTGTAAGGCGCCAGTAGCGTTTCACACTGTTTGACTACTGCTGTGCCTTTCAATGCTTGTTTCTATCGACGTCTTAATATACTGCGACAGAGCGTCAGTTCTGTGTAAATCGCAATGAAATGGTTTAAGCGTGATAGCAACAGGCATTGCGGAAAGTATTCGATTTTCCGGTCAACAAAATAGTGTTGCACAAACTGTCCGCTCAATGGACAGATGGGTCGACTTGTCAGCGAGCTGAGGAACCCTAATGGTTTACTCCTATACCGAGAAAAAACGTATTCGTAAGGATTTTGGTAAACGTCCGCAAGTGTTGGACATACCTTATCTCCTTTCTATCCAGCTTGACTCGTTTCAGAAGTTCATCGAGCAAGATCCTGAAGGGCAGTATGGTCTGGAAGCAGCTTTCCGTTCCGTTTTCCCGATTCAGAGCTACAGCGGTAATTCCGAGCTGCAATACGTCAGCTACCGTCTTGGCGAACCGGTGTTTGACGTTCAGGAATGTCAGATCCGTGGCGTGACCTATTCCGCACCGCTGCGCGTAAAACTGCGTCTGGTGATCTACGAGCGCGAAGCGCCGGAAGGCACCGTAAAAGACATTAAAGAACAAGAAGTCTACATGGGCGAAATTCCGCTCATGACCGACAACGGTACCTTTGTTATCAACGGTACTGAGCGTGTTATCGTTTCTCAGCTGCACCGTAGTCCTGGCGTCTTCTTTGACTCCGACAAAGGTAAAACCCACTCTTCGGGTAAAGTGCTGTATAACGCGCGTATTATTCCTTACCGTGGTTCCTGGCTGGACTTCGAATTCGATCCGAAGGACAACCTGTTCGTACGTATTGACCGTCGCCGTAAACTGCCTGCGACCATCATTCTGCGTGCGCTGAACTACACCACTGAGCAGATCCTTGACCTGTTCTTTGAAAAAGTTGTTTTCGAAATTCGCGACAACAAGCTGCAGATGGAACTGGTGCCGGAACGCCTGCGTGGTGAAACCGCCTCCTTTGACATCGAAGCTAACGGCAAAGTCTACGTCGAAAAAGGCCGTCGCATCACTGCGCGCCATATTCGCCAGCTGGAAAAAGACGATATCAAGCATATCGAAGTTCCGGTTGAATACATTGCTGGTAAGGTTGCGGCGAAAGACTACGTTGACGAATCTACTGGCGAGCTGATCTGCGCAGCTAACATGGAGCTGAGCCTGGATCTGCTGGCTAAGCTGAGCCAGTCTGGTCACAAGCGTATCGAAACGCTGTTCACTAACGATCTGGACCACGGTCCGTACATTTCTGAAACTGTACGCGTCGACCCAACCAACGATCGTCTGAGCGCGCTGGTAGAAATCTACCGCATGATGCGCCCTGGTGAGCCGCCGACTCGTGAAGCTGCGGAAAGCCTGTTCGAGAACCTGTTCTTCTCCGAAGACCGCTATGACCTGTCTGCGGTTGGTCGTATGAAGTTCAACCGTTCTCTGCTGCGCGACGAAATCGAAGGTTCCGGTATCCTGAGCAAAGACGACATCATTGAAGTGATGAAGAAGCTCATCGATATCCGTAACGGTAAAGGCGAAGTCGATGATATCGACCACCTTGGCAACCGTCGTATCCGTTCCGTAGGCGAAATGGCGGAAAACCAATTCCGCGTTGGCCTGGTGCGTGTTGAGCGTGCGGTGAAAGAGCGTCTGTCTCTGGGCGATCTGGATACCCTGATGCCTCAGGATATGATCAACGCCAAGCCGATTTCTGCAGCAGTGAAAGAGTTCTTTGGTTCCAGCCAACTGTCTCAGTTTATGGACCAGAACAACCCGCTGTCTGAGATTACGCACAAACGTCGTATCTCCGCACTCGGCCCAGGCGGTTTGACCCGTGAACGCGCAGGCTTCGAAGTTCGAGACGTACACCCGACTCACTACGGTCGCGTATGTCCAATCGAAACGCCTGAAGGTCCGAACATCGGTCTGATCAACTCCCTGTCCGTGTATGCACAGACTAACGAATACGGCTTCCTTGAGACTCCGTACCGTAAAGTGACCGACGGTGTTGTAACCGATGAAATTCACTACCTGTCTGCTATCGAAGAAGGTAACTACGTTATCGCTCAGGCGAACTCCAACCTGGATGACGAAGGCCACTTTGTAGAAGATCTGGTTACCTGCCGTAGCAAAGGCGAATCCAGCTTGTTCAGCCGCGACCAGGTTGACTACATGGACGTATCCACCCAGCAGGTGGTATCCGTCGGTGCGTCCCTGATCCCGTTCCTGGAACACGATGACGCCAACCGTGCATTGATGGGTGCGAACATGCAACGTCAGGCGGTTCCGACTCTGCGTGCTGATAAGCCGCTGGTTGGTACCGGTATGGAACGTGCTGTTGCCGTTGACTCCGGTGTTACTGCAGTTGCTAAACGTGGCGGTACTGTTCAGTACGTGGATGCTTCCCGTATCGTTATCAAAGTTAACGAAGACGAGATGTACCCGGGCGAAGCAGGTATCGACATTTATAACCTGACTAAATACACCCGTTCTAACCAGAACACCTGTATCAACCAGATGCCTTGCGTATCTCTGGGCGAGCCGGTTGAACGTGGTGATGTGCTGGCAGACGGTCCGTCCACCGACCTTGGTGAACTGGCGCTGGGTCAGAACATGCGCGTGGCATTCATGCCATGGAATGGTTACAACTTCGAAGACTCCATTCTCGTATCCGAGCGTGTTGTCCAGGAAGACCGTTTCACCACCATCCACATTCAGGAACTGGCATGTGTGTCCCGTGACACCAAGCTGGGGCCGGAAGAGATCACCGCTGACATCCCGAACGTGGGTGAAGCTGCGCTCTCCAAACTGGATGAATCCGGTATCGTTTATATCGGTGCGGAAGTGACCGGTGGCGATATTCTGGTTGGTAAGGTAACGCCGAAAGGTGAAACCCAGCTGACGCCGGAAGAGAAACTGCTGCGTGCGATCTTCGGTGAGAAAGCGTCTGACGTTAAAGACTCTTCTCTGCGCGTGCCAAACGGTGTTTCCGGTACGATTATCGACGTTCAGGTCTTTACTCGCGATGGCGTAGAAAAAGACAAACGTGCGCTGGAAATCGAAGAGATGCAGCTGAAGCAGGCTAAGAAAGACCTGTCTGAAGAACTGCAGATCCTCGAAGCGGGTCTGTTCAGCCGTATCTACGCTGTGCTGGTTTCCGGTGGTGTTGAAGCTGAGAAGCTCGACAAACTGCCGCGTGACCGCTGGTTAGAACTCGGTCTGACCGACGAAGAGAAACAGAATCAGCTGGAACAGCTGGCTGAGCAGTACGACGAACTGAAACACGAATTCGAGAAAAAACTCGAAGCGAAACGCCGTAAAATCACTCAGGGCGACGATCTGGCACCGGGCGTGCTGAAGATTGTTAAGGTTTATCTGGCGGTTAAACGTCGGATCCAGCCTGGTGATAAGATGGCAGGTCGTCACGGTAACAAGGGTGTAATCTCTAAGATCAACCCGATCGAAGATATGCCACACGATGCTAACGGTACGCCGGTAGATATCGTACTGAACCCGCTGGGCGTACCATCGCGTATGAACATCGGTCAGATCCTTGAAACCCACCTGGGTATGGCTGCGAAAGGTATCGGCGATAAGATCAACGCCATGCTGAAACAGCAACAGGAAGTCGCCAAACTGCGCGAGTTCATCCAGCGTGCTTACGATCTGGGCTCAGATGTTCGTCAGAAAGTTGACCTGAATACCTTCAGCGATGAAGAAGTTCTGCGTCTGGCTGAAAACCTGAAAAAAGGTATGCCGATCGCAACGCCGGTCTTCGACGGTGCGAAAGAGTCTGAAATCAAGGAACTGTTACAGCTGGGTGGCCTGCCGACTTCCGGTCAGATTACCCTGTTCGACGGTCGTACCGGTGAGCAGTTCGAGCGCCAGGTTACCGTTGGCTACATGTACATGCTGAAACTGAACCACCTGGTTGATGACAAGATGCACGCGCGTTCTACCGGTTCTTACAGCCTGGTTACTCAGCAGCCGCTGGGTGGTAAGGCTCAGTTCGGTGGTCAGCGCTTCGGGGAGATGGAAGTGTGGGCGCTGGAAGCATATGGCGCGGCATACACCCTGCAGGAAATGCTCACCGTTAAGTCTGATGACGTGAACGGTCGTACTAAGATGTATAAAAACATCGTGGACGGCAACCATCAGATGGAACCAGGCATGCCGGAATCCTTCAACGTACTGTTGAAAGAGATTCGTTCGCTGGGTATCAACATCGAGCTGGAAGACGAGTAACTCTCGATCAAACAGGTCACTGGTGCTGGCGTAACAGCCAGCGCCAGATTGTGCTAACTCCGACGGGAGCAAATCCGTGAAAGATTTATTAAAGTTTCTGAAAGCGCAGACTAAAACCGAAGAGTTTGATGCGATCAAAATTGCTCTGGCCTCGCCAGACATGATCCGTTCATGGTCTTTCGGTGAAGTTAAGAAGCCGGAAACCATCAACTACCGTACGTTCAAACCTGAGCGTGACGGCCTTTTCTGCGCCCGTATCTTTGGGCCGGTAAAAGACTACGAGTGCCTGTGCGGTAAGTACAAGCGCCTGAAACATCGTGGTGTGATCTGTGAGAAGTGCGGCGTTGAAGTGACCCAGACCAAAGTACGCCGTGAGCGTATGGGCCACATCGAGCTGGCGTCTCCGACCGCGCATATCTGGTTCCTGAAATCGCTGCCGTCCCGTATCGGTCTGCTGCTCGATATGCCGCTGCGCGATATCGAACGCGTACTGTACTTCGAATCTTATGTCGTTATCGAAGGCGGTATGACCAACCTGGAACGTCAACAGATCCTGACTGAAGAGCAGTATCTGGACGCGCTGGAAGAGTTCGGTGACGAATTCGACGCGAAGATGGGTGCGGAAGCTATCCAGGCCCTGCTGAAGAGCATGGATCTGGAGCAAGAGTGTGAAACTCTGCGCGAAGAGCTGAACGAAACCAACTCCGAAACCAAGCGTAAGAAGCTGACCAAGCGTATCAAACTGCTGGAAGCCTTCGTACAGTCTGGCAACAAGCCAGAGTGGATGATCCTGACCGTTCTGCCGGTTCTGCCGCCAGATCTGCGTCCGCTGGTTCCGCTTGATGGCGGTCGTTTCGCAACGTCAGATCTGAACGATCTGTATCGTCGCGTGATCAACCGTAACAACCGTCTGAAGCGTCTGTTGGATCTGGCTGCGCCGGACATCATCGTACGCAACGAAAAACGTATGCTGCAGGAAGCGGTTGACGCCCTGCTGGATAACGGTCGTCGCGGTCGTGCGATCACCGGTTCTAACAAGCGTCCTCTGAAATCTTTGGCCGATATGATCAAAGGTAAACAGGGTCGTTTCCGTCAGAACCTGCTCGGTAAGCGTGTTGACTACTCCGGTCGTTCTGTAATCACCGTAGGTCCATACCTGCGTCTGCATCAGTGCGGTCTGCCGAAGAAAATGGCACTGGAACTGTTCAAACCGTTCATCTACGGCAAGCTGGAACTGCGTGGCCTCGCCACCACCATCAAAGCCGCTAAGAAAATGGTTGAGCGTGAAGAAGCTGTCGTTTGGGATATCCTGGACGAAGTTATCCGCGAACACCCGGTACTGTTGAACCGTGCACCAACCCTGCACCGTCTGGGTATCCAGGCATTTGAGCCGGTACTGATCGAAGGTAAAGCTATCCAGCTGCACCCGCTGGTTTGTGCGGCATATAACGCCGACTTCGATGGTGACCAGATGGCTGTTCACGTACCGCTGACGCTGGAAGCCCAGCTCGAAGCGCGTGCGCTGATGATGTCTACCAACAACATCCTGTCTCCGGCGAACGGCGAACCTATCATCGTTCCGTCTCAGGACGTTGTATTGGGTCTGTACTACATGACCCGTGACTGTGTTAACGCCAAAGGCGAAGGCATGGTGCTGACTGGCCCGAAAGAAGCTGAGCGTATCTATCGCGCTGGCCTGGCCTCTCTGCATGCGCGCGTTAAAGTGCGTATCACTGAATATGAAAAAGATGAAAACGGCGAATTCGTTGCGCACACCAGCCTGAAAGACACGACCATTGGTCGCGCCATTCTGTGGATGATCGTACCGAAAGGTCTGCCTTTCTCCATCGTCAACCAGGCGCTGGGTAAGAAAGCCATCTCCAAAATGCTGAACACCTGTTACCGCATTCTGGGCCTGAAGCCGACCGTTATCTTCGCTGACCAGACAATGTACACCGGCTTTGCTTATGCAGCGCGTTCAGGTGCATCTGTTGGTATTGATGACATGGTCATCCCGGAGAAGAAACACGAGATCATCTCTGAAGCGGAAGCTGAAGTTGCTGAGATCCAGGAGCAGTTCCAGTCTGGTCTGGTAACCGCAGGCGAACGCTATAACAAAGTTATCGATATCTGGGCTGCGGCGAACGATCGTGTATCCAAAGCGATGATGGATAACCTGCAGACTGAAACCGTTATTAACCGTGACGGCGTAGAAGAGCAGCAGGTTTCCTTCAACAGCATTTACATGATGGCCGACTCCGGTGCGCGTGGTTCTGCAGCACAGATTCGTCAGCTGGCTGGTATGCGTGGTCTGATGGCGAAGCCAGATGGCTCCATCATCGAAACGCCAATCACCGCGAACTTCCGTGAAGGTCTGAACGTACTCCAGTACTTCATCTCTACTCACGGTGCGCGTAAAGGTCTGGCGGATACCGCACTGAAAACAGCGAACTCCGGTTATCTGACGCGTCGTCTGGTTGACGTTGCGCAGGACCTGGTTGTTACTGAGGACGATTGCGGCACGCTGGAAGGCATCACCATGACCCCGGTTATCGAGGGTGGTGACGTTAAAGAGCCGCTGCGCGATCGCGTTCTGGGTCGTGTGACTGCTGAAGACGTTCTGAAGCCGGGTACCGCGGATATTCTGGTTCCACGTAACACGCTGCTGCACGAACAGTGGTGTGACCTGCTGGAAGAGAACTCCGTTGACTCCGTGAAAGTCCGTTCCGTTGTATCCTGTGACACCGACTTTGGTGTATGTGCGCACTGCTATGGTCGTGACCTGGCGCGTGGCCACATCATCAACAAAGGTGAAGCAATCGGCGTTATCGCGGCACAGTCCATCGGTGAACCGGGTACACAGCTGACGATGCGTACGTTCCACATCGGTGGTGCGGCATCTCGTGCGGCTGCTGAATCCAGCATCCAGGTGAAAAACAAAGGTAGCATCCGTCTGAGCAATGCGAAGTCGGTTGTTAACTCCAGCGGTAAACTGGTTATCACCTCACGTAACACCGAACTGAAACTGATCGACGAATTCGGTCGTACCAAAGAAAGCTATAAAGTGCCTTACGGCTCCGTTATGGCGAAAGGTGATGGCGAACAGGTTGCTGGCGGCGAAACCGTAGCGAACTGGGATCCGCACACCATGCCGGTTATCACCGAAGTGAGTGGTTTCGTCCGCTTCACTGACATGATCGACGGCCAGACCATTACTCGTCAGACCGACGAGCTGACCGGTCTGTCTTCTCTGGTCGTTCTGGATTCTGCAGAGCGTACGTCGGGTGGTAAAGACCTGCGTCCGGCACTGAAAATTGTTGATGCTCAGGGCAACGACGTTCTGATCCCAGGCACCGATATGCCTGCTCAGTACTTCCTGCCAGGTAAAGCGATTGTTCAGCTGGAAGATGGCGTACAGATCAGCTCTGGTGACACCCTGGCCCGTGTTCCGCAGGAATCCGGCGGTACCAAGGACATCACCGGTGGTCTGCCGCGCGTTGCGGACCTGTTCGAAGCTCGTCGTCCGAAAGAGCCGGCAATCCTGGCTGAAATCAGCGGCATCATTTCCTTCGGTAAAGAAACCAAAGGGAAACGTCGCCTGGTTATCACCCCGGTAGACGGTAGCGAACCTTACGAAGAGATGATTCCGAAATGGCGTCAGCTCAACGTGTTCGAAGGTGAACGTGTAGAACGTGGTGACGTGGTTTCCGACGGTCCGGAAGCGCCGCACGACATCCTGCGTCTGCGTGGTGTGCATGCTGTAACTCGTTACATCGTTAACGAAGTTCAGGACGTATACCGCCTGCAGGGTGTTAAGATTAACGATAAACACATCGAAGTTATCGTTCGTCAGATGCTGCGTAAAGCCACCATCGAAAGCGCTGGTAGCTCCGACTTCCTGGAAGGCGAGCAGGTTGAATACTCCCGCGTCAAGATCGCTAACCGCGAGCTGGAAGCGAACGGCAAAGTGGGCGCAACCTTCTCCCGCGATCTGCTGGGTATCACCAAAGCGTCTCTGGCAACTGAGTCGTTTATCTCCGCGGCATCGTTCCAGGAGACCACTCGCGTGCTGACCGAAGCAGCCGTTGCGGGCAAACGCGACGAACTGCGCGGTCTGAAAGAGAACGTCATCGTGGGTCGTCTGATCCCGGCCGGTACCGGTTACGCGTACCACCAGGATCGTATGCGCCGTCGCGCAGCGGGCGAACTGCCAGCTGCTCCGCAGGTGACTGCTGAAGATGCGTCTGCCAGCCTGGCAGAACTGCTGAACGCAGGCCTGGGCGGTTCTGACAACGATTAATCGTTGCTGACCATAATAAAAAACCCGCTTCGGCGGGTTTTTTTATGTCTATGTTAGGCCTGATGGCGCTGCTCTTATACGGCCTGTGAGGTTACGAAGCCGCCATCCGGAAGTGTTATTAATTTACCGGCGGCAACCGCCGATAAAGCTCAATCATGTCGCCCGCCAAATCCTGAATCACCATCGCGTTCATCAGGTGATCCTGCGAATGGACTGTGATGAGATTAACCGGTAGCTTGCCGGTACCTTCGTCAATGCCGATTAGCTGGGTCTGGATTTTATGTGCCTGTTTGACGTACTCGCGTGATTCCACCATTGCTTGTTCCGCACCAGTAAAGTCACCTTTACGCGCCAGTTGTAGCGCTGTCAGGGCCTGACTGCGGGCGGCTCCGGCGTTGACCAATAATTCCATGATGATCGTTTCTAACTCTTCCATGTCATCACTCCAGTAGTTTCAGCGCTTTTTCCAGTACGGCATCACCTTTCATCATGCCGTAATCCATCATATCGATAACGGCGACTTTTTTGCCTAGCGGGTCGGCGAGCGCCTGCAGCTTGGCCTGCTCATATTTAACCTGTGGACCAAGCAACACGATATCTGCAGTGACGATATTCTCTTCAAACTCAGCTACCGGGACAGCTTTGATCGTGACGTCGACACCTTTTTTCTGGGCGGCATCTTTCATCCTTTGTACCAGCATGCTGGTGGACATTCCGGCGGCACAGCATAAAACGATGTTTTTCATAAGCAGTCTCGCTCAACATGTGTGGGTTGATAATTATCGCGAGCCAGCTGTAGCAACAACTGCTTTGCAACGATTGTGTGCAAGGCATCACAAAGAAAACCACTTTTTCTAAAACCGGTTACAAAAAGAAGCAAAACTCAACGATCTGAACCGAGGCTGGCGGCTCTTTGGTACGCTTATCACATGCGGGAATATATAATTACTGGCAATAAAAACATGTTATAAAAAACAGTATTGACAGCGTTTTTTAAACCCGTATGTTAATGCTTAACAGCAGGGAAATAGTAGTTTGCTGTTAACGTAGTAAGTGTTAGTAAAGCTTTATTGGGGGTTGCGATAAAGGCCACGAAGTATTTTTTGTTTGGGGTAGTCGATGCTGAAAACGCTATTTTTTCACTTCGACAATGCTTTCAGGCCACGTAGTTGATTTATCTAATCGCAAAAAGTTAGTAAAGCGCGACGATGTAACGCCATGATTTAATAGTAAGTGTTTGTGATTTCTGTTTTTATGGTTATCGCAAGGGAAATAAGGCAACGCATCAAAGAGTATATGTCGCGAGGGGAAGTGTACTTGTTTAGGTCACCAGCCTTGAGTTTTATTATCAAGCCGGTGGAATGTGTTTAACGGTAAATAGAGGAAAGTTTTAGTTAGTATCAAAATCCAATATTATCTGTAGTAAACCTGTACATTTTAAAGTAGTACCATCAGCAGTACTAAATCGTTAAGTTTATTAATGTTAAATCTGAAGTTTGTAGTAACTTAAAGCCCTGACTGCACTAGTCGGGGCTTTTGTTTAATGCGATCGCTCCGGGCTTACGGCATCTGCGTAGCGCGCCCCAGATAGCTGTCCCAGTCTTTCCACACGGGCTGTAATCCCCGCGCCATGAGTGCTTCAGCAACGGCTTCAGGGCGACGGTCGTCGTGCGGGGAAAACTGCTCCAGTTCTGGATGGTTATCGGCATAACCGCCAGGCTGGGTTTTTGAGAAGGCGCTGACATTGTTGATCGCCAGTGGGATCACATGGTCACGAAACCAGGGTGATTCGCGGGTGGAGAGCGACAGCTCAATTTCTGGCGTCAGTAAACGAAACGCGCAAATGCTCTGGAGCAACTGTCGCTCGTCCATGATCGATGCGGGTTCAACGCCCCCGGTGCATGGGCGCAGACGAGGAAAGGAGATGGAGTAGCGGCTCTGCCAGTAATGCTGCTGCATCCACAGCAGATGTTCGGCGACCATATAACAATCCACCCGCCAGCTGTCAGACAAACCAATCAACGCGCCAAGACCGATTTTATCGATTCCAGCGCGGCCCAGCCTGTCCGGTGTTTCCAGCCGCCAGAAGAAATCCTGTTTTTTCCCCTTTAAATGATGATGGGCATAAGTCGCTTCATGATAGCTCTCCTGATACACCATCACCCCGTCCAGCCCCAGCCTCTTCAGCTCGGCATATTCCTCGGTTGCCAGCGGCTGCACTTCCATCTGTAACGAGGCGAACTGACGGCGAATGTCAGGTAAATGGCGGCGAAAGTAGTCCATGCCCACTTTGCTCTGGTGTTCACCGGTGACCAGCAGCAGGTGTTCAAAACCTAACTCGCGGATGGCGGCGCACTCGCGGGCGATTTCTGCCTCGTCCAGCGTCTTACGTTTGATGCGGTTGCTCATAGAAAAACCGCAGTAGGTACAGTCATTGGCGCAGAGGTTTGAGAGATAAAGCGGCACGTAAAAACTGACGGTGTTGCCGAAGCGCTGGCGAGTCAGCCTTTGCGCCCGTTGCGCCAGTGGTTCAAGGTAATCGGCGGCGGCGGGGGAGAGCAGTGCCATCAGGTTGTCACGACTTAGCTGTGGAGCGTTAAGCGCGCGTTCCACGTCAGCGGCGGTTTTACCGTTGATGCGCAGGCGAATGTCGTCCCACTCCAGTTGCCGCCAGCGGTCGGTGAAGGTTTTCATGCTAACGCCTCCAGAAAGCCGGTGAGCGGGCTGGTGGCGCTGGCCTGCGAACTTTTGCTTCCTGGCACAGCCTGCCGCGCCAGTAATCCGGCTTCCACCGCCAGACGAAAAGCGGTTGCCATCATCACCGGATCGTCCGCCACGGCAATCGCCGTGTTGACCAGCACCGCATCAGCGCCCATTTCCAGCGCCTGCGCCGCGTGGCTGGGCACGCCGATCCCGGCGTCGACCACCACCGGCACAGTGGCCTGCTGGATAATGATCTCCAGCATGGCTTTGGTTTCCAGCCCCTGGTTAGAGCCGATAGGCGCGCCGAGCGGCATCACCGCCGCGCAGCCGACCTCTTCCAGCCGCTTGCACAAAACCGGATCCGCGCCGCAGTAGGGCAGCACGACAAACCCCT
Source organism: Citrobacter sp. W9 (assembly GCF_026719375.1). NCBI lineage: Bacteria > Pseudomonadati > Pseudomonadota > Gammaproteobacteria > Enterobacterales > Enterobacteriaceae > Citrobacter > Citrobacter sp. W9. The sequence goes on from NZ_JAPPTE010000032.1 coordinate 15,589, forward strand.
GCTTCACCAGCGCCTCGGCGGCTTTTAGCGTTTCGATTGGATCCGGCAGCAGCCAACGGGCGTCCGGGTGGATTTCTAATTTCAGCCAGTGGGTGCCCAGCGCTTCACGCGCCAGTTGGGCGGCGAAGATCGCCTCTTCGGCGGTTTTCGCCCCGGAGGTATTGGGTAGCAGTGTGACGCCCGCTTCAATTAGCGGCGCCAGAATCGCATCGTTGTGCTGGCGCAGGTCCACGCGCTTCATCGCCAGCGTCACTAACTGGCTGCCGGAAGCGCGAATCGCCTCGACCATCAGTTGCGAAGAGGCAAACTTCCCGGTACCGGTGAACAGATGTGAATCAAACGTTTTGTCGGCAATACATAACATCTCAACCCCCTGCAATAACCTGAAAAAGCAGGATCTGGTCGCCTTCCTGCACGATTTGCTGTTCCCACTGCTCGCGCGGCAGGATCTGCTGATTGAGCGCCAACGCCGCGCCCGGTTTGAGCTGGTTGAGCTGGATAAGCAGCTCGCTGACGGTTTGCCCTGCGGCGCACTGCATCGGCTCATCATTGAATTGAATTTGCATGCTGCCCTCCGCATACCGGACAGCCGTTGGCGCGACGCAGCGCGAGGCTGCGCCACTGGCTGGTTTTGCCGTCAAACAGACGTAGCTCCCCGCCCGGCGTCTCAATACCGCTAAGTAATTTAATCGCCTCCAGCGCCTGCAAGGTACCCATCACGCCAACCACCGGGCCGAGCACGCCAGCGGTGCGGCAGTTGCGTTCCGGCTCTACATCATCCGGCCACAGGCAGCGGTAACACCCTTGTTCCCACGGCGGCGTGAGCACCATCAACTGACCGCCAAAGCCGACAGCGCTGGCGGTGATGAGTGGGATATTGAGCGCTACGCACGCGGCGTTGATTTCCTGGCGCGTGGCCATGTTATCGGTACAGTCGAGCACTACATCGGCCCGCGCGACCGTATGCCGGAGCGCATCGCCTTTAAGTCGCTGCTGGAGTGATACTAGTTCGATATCCGGGTTGAGCCGTGTCAGGCGCTGCCGGGCAACCTGAGATTTTGAACGTGCGATATCATCGGTGGTAAATAGAATCTGGCGCTGCAAATTGCTCAGATGAATGTCGTCATCGTCTACCAGCGTCAGTTTGCCGATACCTGCTCCCGCCAGATACAGCGCGGCAGGTGAACCTAACCCGCCTAAACCCACGATCAGCACATGACTCGCGAGCAGCTTTTGCTGGCCTTCAATGGCGATATCGCCGAGCAGGATTTGCCGGCTGTAGCGCATAAAATCGCGGTCATTCATCGCCAACTCCCGCAATATCCAGTAACTGCGCGGTAGCGGCGCGCCAGTCGGCGGCCTGAGTAATAGCGCTGACCACGGCAATACTGCCGACGCCAGTCGCCAGCACCGACGGGGCGCGTTCAAAGCTGATGCCGCCAATTGCCACGGTCGGGTAATCTGCCAGGCGCGCAATATGGCTTGCCAGCTGCGCCAGCCCCTGCGGGGCGGAAGGCATCTGCTTGGTTTGCGTCGGGAAGACGTGGCCGAGCGCGATATAAGAAGGCTTAGCGGCGAGTGCGACGTTAATCTCCATATCATCGTGAGTGGATAAGCCCAGGCGTAAGCCCGCCGCCTGAATCGCTTTCAGGTCGGTGGTTTCAAGGTCTTCCTGGCCCAGATGCACGCCGTAAGCGCGGTGCTTAATTGCCAGACGCCAGTAGTCGTTAATAAACAGGCGGGCGTCATAACGACGCCCCAGTGCGATGGCGGCGATAACGTCGGCTTCCACCTCTTCATCGCGTTTATCTTTGATACGCAACTGAATGGTGCGCACGCCCGCCTCCAGCAGACGTTCAATCCATGCAACGCTGTCTACCACCGGGTAAAGCCCGAGGCGGAACGGTACGGTTGGGAAATCAGGCTGATACATCAGGCTTCCTCCCGTTTGAGATAAATTTCGCCGCCTTTGGCGCGGAAGTTTTCCGACATATCCGCCATCCCCACTTCAATGGTTTGCGCGGCGGCGTAATCACGCACTTCCTGGCTGATTTTCATCGAGCAGAATTTCGGCCCGCACATGGAACAGAAGTGGGCGACCTTGCCGGATTCTTGTGGCAGGGTTTCATCGTGATAAGCGCGGGCGGTGAACGGGTCGAGCGCGAGGTTAAACTGATCTTCCCAGCGGAATTCAAAGCGCGCTTTCGACATGGCGTTATCGCGGATCTGCGCGCCCGGATGTCCTTTGGCTAAATCCGCGGCGTGGGCGGCGATTTTGTAGGTGATCAGCCCCTGCTTCACATCTTCTTTATTCGGCAGGCCGAGGTGCTCTTTCGGCGTCACGTAACACAGCATCGCACAGCCGAACCAGCCGATCATTGCGGCGCCAATGCCGGAGGTGAAGTGGTCATAGCCCGGCGCGATATCGGTCGTCAACGGCCCTAAGGTGTAGAACGGTGCTTCGTGGCAGCTCTCCAGCTCTTCGGCCATGTTGCGCTGAATCATATGCATCGGCACGTGGCCCGGGCCTTCAATCATCACCTGCACGTCGTATTCCCAGGCGATTTTGGTCAGCTCACCCAGCGTATGCAGCTCGGAGAACTGCGCTTCGTCGTTGGCGTCCTGGATGGAGCCGGGACGCAGGCCGTCGCCCAGCGACAGGGAAACGTCGTAGGCGGCGCAGATTTCGCAAATCTCGCGGAAATGTTCGAACAGGAAGTTCTCTTTGTGGTGGGAGAGACACCATTTCGCCATAATTGAACCGCCGCGCGAGACAATACCGGTCAGGCGTTTGGCGGTCATTGGCACGTAGCGCAGCAGTACGCCCGCATGAATGGTGAAGTAGTCGACGCCTTGTTCGGCCTGCTCCAGCAGCGTGTCGCGGAACGCTTCCCAGGTGAGATCTTCGGCGATCCCGTTGACCTTCTCCAGCGCCTGATAGATCGGCACGGTGCCGATCGGTACCGGGCTGTTACGCAGGATCCACTCGCGGGTTTCATGAATATAGCGGCCGGTGGAGAGGTCCATTACCGTGTCCGCGCCCCAGCGGGTCGACCAGACCAGTTTTTCCACCTCTTCTTCGATGGAGGAGGTGACCGCCGAGTTACCGATGTTGGCATTCACTTTGACCAGGAAGTTGCGGCCAATGATCATCGGCTCCGATTCCGGGTGGTTGATGTTGGCGGGGATAATCGCACGGCCGGCAGCCACTTCATCACGCACGAATTCCGGGGTGATGTTTTCCGGCAGGCGTGCGCCGAAGCTCATCCCCGGATGCTGGTGGCGCAGCACTTCACTGCGAATGCGCTCGCGGCCCATATTTTCACGGATGGCGATAAACTCCATTTCGGGAGTGACGATCCCCTGGCGGGCGTAATGCAACTGGGTGACGCGCTTGCCTGCTTTGGCGCGTTTCGGCGTCAGCAGGCCGGTAAAACGCAGATCGTCCAGACCATCGTCGGCCAGACGTTCTTTGGTGTAAGCCGAGCTACGGTCGTCTAATTCTTCGCTATCGTTGCGTGCGTCAATCCACGGCTGGCGCAGTTTCGCCAGACCCTGCTGGACGTTAATCGCCACCTCAGGATCGCCATACGGGCCGGAGGTGTCGTACACCGGTACGGCTTCGTTCGCCTCAAACTGCGGGTTATCTTTACTGCCGCCAATCAGCGTTGGGCTGAGCTGAATTTCGCGCATCGGGATGCGGATATCCGGCTGCGAACCGGTGATATAGATGCGTCTGGACTCAGGAAAGGCGGTACCTTCCAGGGTATCGATAAAGTGTTGGGCCTGGGCGCGCTGTTCGCGGCGTGATGGTTTAGTAGTGGCAGACATAGCTCATTCCAAAAAAGTAAGGACGTGGCTTGTCAGACGACGGATGAAGCAAGAGAGACGATCGCCCAAGGCGATACGGCTGTAGATTGACTCTTGTTCCCTTCGCAGGTTTTAACCTGATCAGGTTCCGCGGATCCCGAATTAACGGTCTCAGCCTTTTCCACGTCATCCTTCGTGCTGCCTCTTTGTTGGCTTCGTCCGCTCACTCCGGTCACTTACTTAGGTAAGCTCCTGGAGATTCACTGACTTGCCGCCTTGACGCATCACGAATGCTTTTGTGGAAAATAAGCACTCCGACAAGAAGTAACCTCTATCTTAGAGGTAATGAATGTAAACTACGCGTTAATGCGGAAAATCTCAAGCCGGGCGTTTGAATTCGCTAAGCGTTTTAAAGGCCAGCATGATGAGCTGATCTTCCAGCCGGAAACGAGCCTCCAGCGCTTCGCCAATATCGGAAAGCGCCTGCTGGAGCTGGTGAACGTTATCCTCATCGATGGCGTTTTCCAGCGTTGAGTCATAGTAATCCATTATCAGTTGGGTATTGGCATCCAGCTGCGGCCAGATTTTGCTGGCGTTTAAAAGCGGACTCTCACCTTCCATTTTATGGATAATGCGTTCATAAATACTGAAGTGACCGGCAGACAGATAGTCGACCAGACGCTGGCAAAAATTATCGAGCGCTTTCTCATTGAGGCGCATAAACGACTCTTTGCCCGGTTTCAGGCCAACCAGATCGTAGTAAGCCACGAGCAGGTGCTTACGAATATTCAGCCAACGGTCGACCAGTTTATGATGCCCATGGACACGCTCTTTCAGGTGTTCTAACTGGTTTAACATACGTTGACCCTCGTATCGATAAGTTTAAAATCTGCTCATGTCAATCTTGTAAAAATAATGTTAATAACATGCCTGTGAAGCAAAGGTAGCGCAAGAGATATGGATCGAATAATTGAAAAATGGGATCGCGGCTGGTGGATTGTGAGCCACGAACAAAAATTATGGTTGCCTGCTGGGGAATTACCCTATGGCGAGGCGATAAATTTCGATCTTGCGGGCCAGCGCGCACTTCAGATAGGTGAGTGGGAAGGCGATCCGGTCTGGTTGGTGCAGCAGCCGCGTCGCCACGACATGGGTTCGGTGCGCCAGGTTATCGACCAGGATGTAGGCCTGTTTCAGTTGGCGGGGCGCGGCGTACAGCTGGCCGAGTTCTACCGCTCGCATAAATTCTGCGGCTACTGCGGGCACACGATGCACCCGAGCAAAACCGAATGGGCGATGCTGTGTAGCCATTGCCGCGAACGCTATTATCCGCAAATCGCTCCCTGCATTATCGTCGCCATTCGCCGCGATGATTCGATCCTCCTTGCCCAGCATGTTCGCCATCGTAACGGTGTGCATACCGTGCTGGCCGGTTTTGTCGAAGTAGGCGAAACCCTGGAGCAGGCCGTGGCGCGCGAAGTCATGGAGGAAAGCGGGATCAAGGTGAAAAATCTGCGCTACGTGACCTCGCAGCCGTGGCCGTTCCCGCAATCGCTGATGACGGCGTTCATGGCAGAGTACGACAGCGGCGACATCGTCATTGACCCGAAAGAGCTACTCAATGCCAACTGGTATCGCTACGACGATTTACCACTCTTACCCCCGCCTGGCACCGTCGCGCGTCGTTTGATCGAAGATACGGTGGCAATGTGTCGGGCCGAGTACGAGTAAAGAACGAGTGGTGATACACTGTGGGACTGACGCAATAAGGAACTGCAAAAAATGACCGAACTGAAGAACGATCGTTATCTGCGTGCGCTGCTGCGCCAGCCCGTTGATGTCACCCCGGTATGGATGATGCGCCAGGCGGGCCGCTATCTACCGGAATATAAAGCCACGCGCGCCGAGGCGGGCGATTTTATGGCGCTGTGCAAAAACGCCGAGCTGGCCTGCGAAGTGACGCTGCAGCCGCTGCGTCGCTACAAGCTCGATGCGGCGATCCTCTTCTCGGATATTTTGACTATTCCGGATGCAATGGGGCTTGGGCTGTACTTTGAGGCCGGGGAAGGCCCGCGCTTCACCTCACCGATTACCAGCAAGGCCGACGTTGAAAAACTGCCGATTCCGGACCCGGAAGGCGAGCTGGGCTACGTGATGAACGCGGTACGGACCATCCGCCGTGAGCTGAAGGGCGAGGTGCCGCTGATAGGTTTCTCCGGCAGCCCGTGGACGCTGGCGACCTACATGGTGGAAGGCGGCAGCAGTAAAGCCTTCACCGTGATTAAAAAGATGATGTATGCCGACCCTAAAGCGCTGCATCTGCTGCTCGATAAGCTGGCGCAGAGCGTCACGCTGTACCTGAACGCGCAGATTAAAGCGGGCGCGCAATCGGTAATGATTTTTGACACCTGGGGTGGCGTGCTGACCGGGCGCGACTATCAGCAGTTCTCGTTGTACTACATGCATAAAATCGTTGATGGTCTGCTGCGCGAAAACGAAGGCCGTCGCGTACCGGTGACGCTGTTTACCAAAGGCGGCGGTCAGTGGCTGGAAGCGATGGCGGAAACCGGCTGTGATGCGTTAGGTCTCGACTGGACGACAGATATCGCCGATGCGCGTCGTCGCGTTGGCCATAAAGTGGCGCTGCAGGGCAATATGGATCCATCCATGCTGTATGCGCCGCCGGCACGGATCGAAGACGAGGTAGCGACTATACTTGCAGGTTTCGGCCAGGGTGAAGGCCACGTCTTCAACCTCGGTCACGGCATCCATCAGGATGTACCGCCGGAACATGCAGGGGTGTTTGTGGAGGCGGTGCATCGGCTGTCCGAACAATACCACCGCTAAGGAGTCATTATGGATCTCGCGTCGCTACGCGCTCAGCAGCTTGAACTGGCCTCTTCAGTGATCCGCGAGGATCGCCTCGACAAGGATCCGCCGGATCTGATCGGGGGAGCGGATGTCGGGTTTGAGCAGGGTGGCGAAGTGACGCGGGCCGCGATGGTTCTGCTGAAGTATCCCTCTCTGGAACTGGTTGAATACACGGTGGCGCGGGTCGCCACCACCATGCCGTATATTCCCGGCTTTCTCTCCTTTCGTGAAACCCCCGCGCTGATGGCCGCCTGGCAACAGCTGTCGCAAAAACCGGATCTGCTGTTCGTCGACGGGCATGGTATTTCCCACCCACGTCGCCTGGGGGTCGCCAGCCATTTTGGTCTGCTGGTAGATGTCCCGACCATTGGCGTGGCGAAAAAACGTCTGTGCGGCAAGTTTGAGCCGCTCTCTGCCGAACCCGGTGCGCTCGCGCCGCTGCTGGATAAAGGCGAACAGCTGGCATGGGTCTGGCGCAGCAAAGCGCGCTGTAATCCGTTGTTTATCTCTACGGGTCACCGCGTGGGTATGGACAACGCGCTGGCGTGGGTGCAGCGCTGTATGAACGGTTATCGTTTGCCGGAACCGACCCGCTGGGCGGATGCGGTGGCATCAGAACGCCCGTCTTTTACGCGGCTTGCAGCAAAAACGCCCCATATCGGGTAAACTGCGGCTAATTTCCGTATTTGAGAACTCATCATGTTACAAAACCCGATTCACCTGCGTCTGGAGAAGCTGGAAAGCTGGCAGCACGTCACGTTTATGGCCTGCCTCTGTGAGCGCATGTACCCAAACTACGCCATGTTCTGCAAGCAAACTGAATTTGGCGATGGGCAGATTTATCGCCGAATTTTAGATTTAATTTGGGAAACGCTGACGGTAAAAGACGCGAAAATCAATTTCGACAGCCAGTTGGAAAAGTTTGAAGAGGCCATTCCTTCTGCGGATGATTACGATCTGTACGGCGTTTACCCGGCGATTGATGCCTGCGTGGCATTAAGCGAACTGATGCATTCTCGTCTTAGCGGTGAAACGCTGGAGCATGCGATTGAGGTCAGCAAGGCATCGATTACGACGGTTGCGATGCTGGAAATGACCCAGGCTGGTCGCGAAATGACCGATGAAGAGCTGAAAGAGAACCCTGCCGTTGAGCAAGAATGGGATATTCAGTGGGAAATTTTCCGACTTTTAGCCGATTGTGAAGAACGCGATATTGAGCTGATAAAAGGGCTTCGTGCAGACCTGCGCGAGGCTGGTGAGAGCAATATTGGTATAAATTTTCAGCAATGACACCATAAAACGTGATTTAACGCCTGATTTGTCGTGCCTGAAGGCTTCCCATCCGCCCCCGGTCTGGTCTACATTTGGGGGGCGAAAAAAAGTGGCTATCGGTGCGTGTATGCAGGAGAGTGCTTTTCTGGCATTTCCGTCGCACTCGATGCTTAGCAAGCGATAAACACATTGTAAGGATAACTTATGAACAAGACTCAACTGATTGATGTAATTGCAGACAAAGCAGAACTGTCTAAAACACAGGCTAAAGCTGCTCTGGAATCCACTCTGGCTGCTATTACTGAGTCTCTGAAAGAAGGCGATGCTGTACAACTGGTTGGTTTCGGTACCTTCAAAGTGAACCACCGTGCTGAGCGCACTGGCCGCAACCCGCAGACCGGTAAAGAAATCAAAATCGCCGCAGCTAACGTACCGGCATTTGTTTCTGGTAAAGCACTGAAAGACGCGGTTAAGTAATTCGCGTGGCAGTGAACAGTTTTATCGAAGGGGCGGTTTCGCCCCTTTTGTCCATCTGGCGTCATTCGCTTTGGCTTTCAGGTGTTCTGTTACTGTCAGCCTGTGGTAGCCATTCTGAGCTTCCTCCCTTCACGGCCAGCGGCTATGTTGGCGATCAGGGGGCGGTACGCATCTGGCGTAAAGATTCCAGCGACGATGTTCACTTGCTCTCGGTATTTAGTCCGTGGCGTAAAGGCGATACCACCACCAGTGAATACCGCTGGCAGGGTGATTCGCTCTCTCTGATAGAACTCAACGTATACAGTAAACCGTCGGAACATGTTCGGATACGCTTCGATGACCGGGGCGAACTGAGTTTCATGCAGCGTGAAGTCGACGGGCAAAAACAACAGCTTTCCAGCGATCAAATCGCGCTTTACCGCTATCGCGCCGATCAAATCCGCCAGACCAGCGATGCGCTGCGTCAGGGACGGGTGATATTGCGTCAGGGACGCTGGCATGCGAATAACACGGTGACGACCTGTGAAGGTGAAACGCTAAAGCCCGATCTGGAATCGTGGGCGATAAACCATATTGAGCGCCGCCAGCGCCATTCATCCGTAGAGGTGAGCGTGGCATGGCTGGAAGCGCCCGAAGGATCGCAACTACTGCTGGTCGCCAATGAAGATTTTTGTCACTGGCAGCCGAAAGAGAAAACATTTTAACGCCGGATGGCGACGCACATGCGTCTTATCCATCCGTAGTCCGATTAGCGTAGCGCGATCAGGCATTAAGTCCTTTACCAGTGTCCCATTCCCATATGACCGCCACCGCGATAGTTACCGCCGCATCCGCCGTAGCCCATTCCGGCACCACGTGGCACGCCTGCCTGCGCCAGCGCGACATCACGCTTAACGCGCTGCTCATCCAGAGACTGATTCAGAGCCTCCATTTCTTTTGCCACGGCATTAATTTTTGCCGTGTCTGGCGAACTGGCTGTTAACAAGGCGTTGTACTCATAACGTTTGGAGACCAACTGTTGGCGTAACGCGCTGGTCTGGGAGTAGTAATCATCATAAATTTTCTGCGCGGTAGCCTGCTGCTCGGTGGTCATTGGTATGCCGCCCCGTTGCTGCATACCATCCCCATATCCCCAATGATGTTGCGCCAACGCGGGGGTGGAGCCCAGAGCGATAAGAGAGAGTGCAATCAGCGCCAGTTTGTTGTTCCGTTTCATTGTTCGTTCTCCTGTTGGTTAGCTTATATTCCCTTTTGCATCTTCCGTGCCAAAGCGGCAATCCAGGCCGTGCGGGCGTTGTTCTCGTCCTCTCGGTAGGGAAGCGAGTAAAAATGACTCGCCAGAATTCGCCTGCGGGTCATTTTTACCCGCTACTTTGTGTCTGAGGGCAGGGTTCTCAGGGAGAAAAAATGGCATGATTTCTGCTGTATACCGGCAACGAAGAAAGGAAACGGTGGGTAAAGGGAGAACATATGCGTCTTTATAAGGACACGGTGGCAAAGTGGTTGAGCAGACTCTTGCTGGCGGCAATCCTGATGTTGGTCGGCTGGTTTTCGATTATGACCATACGGGACTATGGTCGGGAAAGTGATGCCGCCCGACAAACGCTCCTGGAAAAAGGCAGTGTGTTGATTCGCGCCCTGGAGTCCGGCACCCGGGTGGGTATGGGGATGCGCATGCATCATGCCCAGCAGCAGACGCTGCTGGAGGAAATGGCCGTACAACCAGGTGTGTTATGGTTTGCCGTCGTCGATGAGCATGGCGTCATTATTACCCACAGCAATTCGGCGATGGTGGGTAAATCACTTTATTCGCCCGATGTCCTGCAGCAGCTACACCCCGCGGAACAAGAACGCTGGCGGAAAATTGAGATACCAATGGGGGAGGGGGAAACAACGCCGGCTCTGGAAATTTACCGCCAGTTCCAGCCGATGTATGGGCCCGGACGCCATGGCATGGCGCGTTGCGCCAGCAATGACGGGCAGCTTATCACCCCAACGCAGACCATTTTTATCGCTTTCGATGCCAGCGACCTGGCCGCGACTCAGGCCAGAGAGTGGCGAAATACGCTGATTGTTTTGTCTGCGCTGGCGGCAGTGCTGCTGGCAACCGTGCTGACGTACTTCTGGTATCAGCGCTATCAGCGCTCGTATAAAGAACTACAGGATGCGATGAAGCGCAAAGAAAAACTGATGGCGCTCGGGCATCTGGCGGCAGGCGTTGCACATGAGATTCGTAACCCACTTTCATCCATCAAAGGTTTAGCAAAATATTTTGCCGAACGAACACCGGCAGGCGGTGAGTCTCACGAGCTGGCGCAGGTGATGGCGAAAGAGGCGGACCGTTTAAATCGGGTGGTGAGCGAACTGCTGGAACTGGTGAAACCCGCACATCTGACGCTACAACACGTGGATCTCAACCAGGTCATCACTCACTCACTCCACCTGGTGAGTCAGGATGCGGCAAGCCGGGACATCCAGCTACGATTTGCAGCCAATGCCACGCTGCCTGCCATTGAGGCCGATCCCGATCGGCTCACCCAGGTTCTGCTGAATCTTTATCTGAACGCCATTCATGCAATAGGCCGTCAGGGCACGATTACGGTTGAAGCGAGTGAAAGCAGCGGCGATCGCGTTAAAATCGTGGTGACCGATAGCGGGAAGGGGATTGCGCCGGAACAGCTGGAGGCCATTTTTACGCCTTACTACACGACCAAAGCTGATGGTACTGGTCTGGGACTGGCGGTAGTGCAGAACATTATCGAACAGCACGGTGGCACTATCCAGGTGGCAAGTATTGAGGGCAAAGGTACGGTCTTTACTCTCTGGCTCCCGACGAAAGCGAAACGACAGGATTAACAAGGATGACGCGCGGAAAAATCGATATTCTGGTAGTGGATGACGATATCAGCCACTGCACTATTTTACAGGCGCTGCTGCGTGGCTGGGGTTATGACGTCGCACTGGCTTATAGTGGGCGAGCGGCGCTGGAACAGGTGCGTGAACGCGTATTTGATCTGGTGCTGTGTGATGTTCGCATGGCGGAGATGGACGGTATCGCAACGCTAAAAGAGATTAAAGCCCTGAATCCAGCCATTCCGGTACTGATTATGACGGCTTTCTCCAGCGTGGAGACCGCCGTAGAGGCGCTGAAAACCGGGGCGCTGGACTACTTAATCAAACCGCTGGATTTTGACCGTTTGCAGGAAACACTGGAAAAGGCGCTGGCGCATACGCGGGATACGAGCGCTGAAGTGTTGTCAGCGTCGGCTGCGCAGTTTGGCATGATTGGCAGCAGTCCGGCGATGCAGCAGTTGCTCAATGAAATTGCGATGGTAGCGCCCTCGGACGCCACGGTGCTTATCCACGGAGATTCCGGGACAGGGAAAGAGCTGGTTGCCCGCGCGCTACACGCCAGCAGCGCGCGCAGTGATAAGCCGCTGGTGACGCTGAACTGCGCGGCGCTGAATGAGTCGCTGCTGGAGTCCGAACTTTTTGGCCACGAGAAAGGGGCGTTTACCGGGGCGGATAAACGGCGGGAAGGGCGTTTTGTGGAAGCGGACGGCGGCACGTTATTTCTTGATGAAATTGGCGATATCTCACCGCTGATGCAGGTGCGTCTGCTGCGGGCTATCCAGGAGCGAGAGGTGCAACGGGTTGGCAGTAACCAGACAATTGATGTTGATGTCCGGCTGATCGCCGCCACGCACCGTAATCTGGCCGAGGAGGTCAGTGCCGGACGTTTTCGCCAGGATCTCTACTACCGTCTGAACGTCGTCACCATAGAAATGCCCGCATTATGTCAACGTCGGGAAGATATCCCGCTGCTGGCCGAACATTTTCTCCAGCGTTTTGCCGCGCGTAACCGCAAAGCGGTGAAAGGCTTTACGCCGCAGGCGATGGATCTGCTTATCCATTACGACTGGCCGGGGAATATCCGCGAGCTGGAGAACGCGGTGGAGCGGGCGGTGGTGCTGCTGACGGGCGAGTATATTACCGAGCGCGAGCTGCCGCTGGCTATTGCCGCGACGCCAATAAAAACGGAATACAGTGGCGAGATCCAGCCGCTGGTGGAAGTGGAGAAAGAGGTCATTCTGGCGGCGCTGGAAAAAACGGGCGGCAACAAAACGGAAGCCGCCCGTCAGTTAGGCATTACGCGTAAAACGCTGCTGGCGAAAATGTCGCGTTAGCGCTGTTCGCGTTCGATGGCGCGCCAGCCGATGTCGTTACGGCTGAAGCTACCGTTCCAGCGGATGTCGGCCATCAGGGCGTAAGCGCGTTTCTGCGCTTCGGCGACGGTGTGGCCCAGCGCGGTGGCGCACAGTACACGGCCGCCGCTGGTCACCACGCGGTCGTCATCGGCGAGTTTGGTGCCCGCGTGGAAAACCTTACCGTCAGCCACGTCTTCCAGCGGCAGACCGTGGATCTCGTCGCCGGTGCTGTAGCTGCCCGGATAACCGCCCGCGGCGATCACCACGCCTAATGAAGCGCGTTCGTCCCACTCGGAGGTTTTCTCATCCAGCTTGCCGTCGCAGGCGGCCAGGCACAGATCCACCAGATCCGACTTCATGCGCAGCATGATCGGCTGGGTTTCCGGATCGCCAAAGCGACAGTTGAACTCGATTACCTTCGGGTTGCCCTGCTTGTCGATCATCAGGCCCGCATACAGGAAGCCGGTGTAGGTATTCCCTTCCGCCGCCATGCCTTTCACGGTTGGCCAGATGATGCGTTCCATGGTGCGCTGGTGCACTTCATCAGTGACTACCGGCGCCGGGGAGTAAGCCCCCATCCCGCCGGTGTTCGGGCCGGTATCTCCGTTACCCACGCGTTTGTGGTCCTGGCTGGTGGCCATCGGCAGCACGTGTTCGCCGTCGACCATCACGATAAAGCTCGCTTCTTCACCGTCGAGGAACTCTTCAATCACGATGCGGTGGCCTGCATCGCCAAAGGCGTTACCCGCCAGCATGTCCTGCACGGCGGCTTCCGCTTCTTCGAGCGTCATCGCGACGATAACGCCTTTACCGGCGGCCAGACCGTCGGCTTTGATGACGATCGGTGCGCCTTTCTCGCGCAGGTAAGCCAGCGCAGGCTCAACCTCGGTAAAGTTCTGGTACTCCGCCGTCGGGATGTGATGACGGGCGAGGAAATCTTTGGTGAAGGCTTTGGAGCCTTCCAACTGTGCGGCGCCTTCGGTTGGGCCGAAGATCTTCAGACCTGCGGCGCGAAACGCATCGACCACGCCAATCACCAGCGGTGCTTCCGGGCCAACGATGGTCAGGTCAATCTTCTCGTTCTGGGCAAAGCTCAGCAGCGCCGGGATATCGGTTACGCCGATAGCCACGTTTTGCAGCGCGGGTTCCAGCGCGGTGCCCGCGTTGCCCGGTGCGACAAAAACGGTATCAACCAGCGGCGACTGCGCCGCTTTCCACGCCAGCGCGTGCTCGCGCCCGCCGTTGCCAATCACTAATACTTTCATCGTCTGCTCCGTGGATTAATGGCGGAAGTGGCGCATGTCGGTAAAGATCATCGCGATACCGTGTTCATCGGCAGCGGCAATGACTTCATCATCACGGATAGAACCGCCAGGCTGGATAACGCAGCTCACGCCCACGGCGGCAGCGGCATCGATACCATCGCGGAACGGGAAGAAGGCGTCGGAGGCCATCGCGGAGCCTTTCACTTCCAGACCTTCGTCAGCCGCTTTAATCCCGGCGATTTTCGCAGAGTAGACACGGCTCATCTGGCCTGCGCCTATGCCGATGGTCATGTTCTCTTTGGCGTAGACAATAGCGTTGGACTTCACAAACTTGGCTACCTTCCAGCAGAACAGCGCGTCACGCAGCTCTTGCTCGGTCGGCTGGCGTTTAGACACCACGCGCAGTTCGCCTTCGCCTACCATACCCAGGTCGCGGTCCTGAACCAGCAGGCCACCGTTAACGCGTTTGAAGTCCAGACCCGGCACACGCTGTGCCCACTGGCCGCAGATCAGGACGCGAACGTTCTGTTTAGCGGCAGTGATCTTCAACGCTTCTTCGGTCGCGGACGGGGCGATGATCACTTCCACGAACTGGCGGGAGATAATCGCCTGCGCGGTTTCGGCATCCAGCTCGCGGTTGAAGGCGATGATGCCGCCGAACGCGGAGGTTGGGTCGGTTTTATACGCACGGTCATAAGCATCGAGAATTGAGGTGCTTACCGCCACGCCGCACGGGTTGGCGTGCTTGACGATCACGCAGGCCGGCTCGTTGAACTCTTTCACGCACTCCAGCGCTGCGTCGGTATCAGCGATGTTGTTATAAGAGAGGGCTTTGCCCTGCACCTGTTGTGCAGTGGCAACGGATGCTTCTTTCACATTCTCTTCTATATAGAAGGCAGCCTGCTGGTGGCTGTTCTCGCCGTAGCGCATATCCTGCTTCTTAATGAAGTTCAGGTTCAGCGTACGCGGGAAGCGACCGGCGGCTTCTTTGCTTTCACCGTGGTAGGCCGGAACCATGCTGCCGAAGTAGTTGGCAATCATGCTGTCGTAGGCGGCGGTGTGTTCGAAAGCTTTAATCGCGAGATCGAAACGGGTGTCGAGGGTCAGAGAACCTTCATTAGCATCCATCTCTTTAATAATGGCGTCGTAGTCACTGCTCTTCACCACGATGGCGACGTCTTTATGGTTCTTCGCGGCAGAGCGCACCATGGTCGGGCCGCCGATATCAATGTTCTCTACCGCATCTTCCAGCGAGCAGCCTTCACGGGCTACGGTTTCGGCGAAGGGGTACAGGTTAACGACCACCATATCGATAGGGGCGATGTGATGCTGTTCCATGATCGCATCGTCCTGGCCGCGACGGCCGAGGATGCCGCCGTGTACTTTTGGATGCAGGGTCTTCACGCGTCCATCCATCATTTCCGGGAAACCGGTGTAATCGGAAACTTCGGTCACTGCCAGGCCTTTTTCTGCTAACAGGCGGGCGGTACCCCCCGTAGACAGCAGCTCCACACCGCGTGCGGAAAGTGCCTGAGCGAATTCGATGATACCGGCTTTGTCAGAAACACTGAGCAGAGCGCGGCGGACTGGACGACGTTGTTGCATGGTAAATCCCCTGGATTTGACTATTACAGAGAGCGTTAGGTGAATTCTTGGCTAAAAACTCAGCTAACGCCCCTCACGGGGCATCCTTGTTGTGCGGTGGCATTGTAACGAAAACGTTTGCGCAACGCTCGCGAATTTTTCTCTTTCCTTTAATTCGACTATTTCAGCTGTATAGATGAGGGATGAATCGAAGTGATGATCGCAAGAGAACCTTATTTTTGTGGATAACTCTGTGTGTAAATGGGTATAAGGCGGGGTTTTGCTGTGGAATGCAGCAGTCAGTCATTTTTCTGTCATTTAGGGGTTGCGGGCTGAAGGAAACTCCCTATAATGCGCCTCCATCGACACGGCGGATGTGAATCA
>NZ_JAPPTE010000033.1:0-29445 GCF_026719375.1 Citrobacter sp. W9
AGGGAACGTTTCCTGCCCGCTGATTGCGTCACTGCAAGACGGAACGAAGCTCGCTGCATCGGCGCGGGGGAGTCACGGGGTGACTACGCCTTAGCGTGCTTTATTTTCCGAATTCTGAGACGACCCCTGATAGCCTTTTGAGGTGACAACCGTCAACTGTTCAGGTGCTCGTAGCGTGTACCTTCCCGCGAGAAGGTCTGATTCCACGGCACGCAGGTATACTGGGGAGGCCGCCACTACAAACCGATCGTCAGGCCTTGTCTGCATCAGCATTTTCAGGGAGGTACACCGTCGTTCCGAAAGTGGACGTGTTGTCAGTCGTTCCCAGTGAGTGCGATGGCAGAACGGCATCGAGGAAAATGTCGCCTCATACGGGACCACGGGATCAGAGGCATGTAGTAGCCCCAGGCCAGCTGAAATCACCCACATTTCGGCACCGTTTCGCGCCGCAGCTGCAACTGCCCTGCACCAGTGCTGGCCCGTATACAGTTCGCCGGCGGTCATGGGGGGCGATCCGCGACGGGCCTGCGCCAGTCTTTCCATCCAGAGCCCGTAAGCTCTCTCCACGTCACGTTCATCCGGAAAGACCGCATCACCTGCAGGCACGGTTTTGCGGCGCGTGCAGGTTACAATCAAATGGACGTTGCCTGTGCTCATGACGGCGTCCCCGCGCTGTGGTTGTTCCAGACGATCACCGTGGCCAGATGTTCCGCCACCTCCTGCCCCGTGTAGCCGGCCAGGATCGCCAACGCCCGGGCGCCTGCGTCACGGGACAGCGGACTGCAGAACCCGAATCCGTCCGTAATCAGGAGCCACTGCAGACGGTCAGTCCAGCGCTCGCCGGGTTGGCGGACCGGTGAAAACACAATCTCAGTCAGCTGCTCGCGGTTGCAGTACAGCTGTCGCTGTTCCAGTTCATCCAGCAGGCTGTTCAGCTCGCGCCGGTCATATTCTTCCTGACTCATCAGCGGCCAGCGGATAAGGCGGATGAGGCGGGAAGCCTGGTCCGGCGTGAACCCGAATCCGTCCAGCAACTCTGTCAGCAGCGGGCCGGCATCCTCTTCATACCGATCCGAACGAAGGGCACCAGGGGTCCCTTCCACCGTTTTCGCCAGTGCCAGAAAACGTTCCTGTAGCGGTTGTTCCTTATTACGCCTGCCGGGCTTCACTGCGTTAAGGTGCTCCGGGTTTGTGGCGGACAGCCCCTGCACATCGTATTGTCGCAGTGCCCTCAGCAGGTACCGGTACCAGGTTTCCGTCGTGTCTGCAGCCTGCCCGCCGGGAAACTCAGCCCCTTTCAGTGAAGGTGTACCCTGTTCCGGCGCGGTGCTTTCGTTGATCTGCAGGCGGATATCAATGCCGGCATCGTGACAGGCCTGTAACCACTCAGCCACCTGCAGGGGGTCGCCTTCCTGTCGCATCACTTGCCCGGCCGTGTTCCACAGCTGCAGGCAGGTGGTGCCGTCGAGACGGATAACGTAGTCGCCCCGGCACGCCAGGTGCCAGCGACCGTCCAGCTCCACCGGCCGGTCGTCACCGAACCTGTCAGACTCGTATACCGGCTTTATCCGGACCAGGGGCAGAACCCGGATCTCCGTCGTGCGTTGCTCCGCCAGGACACGCGCCTGTTCGTCAGCCAGAAGCGGAGCGGCCAGCGCACGGCCGGCGTCCGTCAGCTCGACGGCCAGCTGCAGGTTCGGGGCGCGCAGGGTGCGCAGCCAGCCTGCGGCCTCCATACGCCGGCAGGAGGCGCGCAGGTTCGGCCCGTACACCGGGGCGTCCCCGCCCTGCTCCAGCATCCGCTCAATATCCCGCGTGGCCACCGGTCCCGGACGTTTCGCATCGAGGGCGGCCAGCACAATCAGCACCCGCCGCTGCAGCGGCGATGGTCGGCGTGTCTTAGTCATTACTTATCCGTCTCTGGCCAGATGAGCTTTCTGAGACGCTGATGATCGGCGTCGATGAGCGCTTTGGTTTGTTCGTAATTTTTCATTGGCGCACCAGTAATGGCCAGTTCATACCAGAATCCCAGAAGGGTGCTGGCCTTACTCGATTCGCTGATGTATTTGGCGCCCTGGCTGTCCAGCTCGAATTCACGGATACGTTCTTCCGCTATCCGGGTCAGTTGCTCATAGCTGAGTGAAAAATTCACTTCTTTCTCATCCATCCTGCACGCTCCGTCTGAAAATGTCGCTTGAGTAAAAAATCATATCATGAATGATTTTCCACTCTGTGTGTAATAATCATATCAGATATGATTTTGCGATTAATGATAAATATCATATCCAGTATGATTTAATGTGAATTGCCTACTATCATATCCTTTGCGTGTTTTCCGCCGGGCAGATCCGATTTCTGGCTGTTCCGGATCTTCTCTCCGGCCTCCGGCGC
Organism: Citrobacter sp. W9; assembly: GCF_026719375.1. Lineage (NCBI taxonomy): Bacteria > Pseudomonadati > Pseudomonadota > Gammaproteobacteria > Enterobacterales > Enterobacteriaceae > Citrobacter > Citrobacter sp. W9. Next base: position 2,392 of record NZ_JAPPTE010000033.1, read on the forward strand.
GCAGCGGCGCAGAAACACAACATGTGCCATGCCATCAGCTGCGTTTTCTTCTATATGTTGTGTTTATCCCCTTCCCCGTGATCCGTCGCGCAGGGGCAGATATTGCCGCTTTGCTTATTTCGTGTGCGTGGTACACTTCCGGAAACTGTTAAATACGCAATAAATCGGATCACACCGAAACGGCCATCCGGTAATTTAACGGCGTGGCTATATGCCTGCTCATTATCCTCTTATAAATGATGACGGCAGGGGAAAATCATCCGGGTGACAGACGCAGGGTTGTGCGCAGACAGATCTGCCGCCCGTAATAATTACTCTGAGTGACTATTTTATGTGTAAACGATGTACTGCTGGTCGAACTGGTAACAGGACATTACTGGAAATAAGAATGGCTCTTGGTATCCCAAACAGCACTCCATTATGGATTAGGGATTTAGAATATCCGGTTAATCCGCGTTACCTGGTGAATTCATACGGTTTTGTTATTGCTATCCAGGAGCCAGACTGCGAATTCTGGCATCTAAGAGAGTTAAGCGACGTTTCTGATGTCAAGGATGGTTGTCTTCCCGATAAGGGGGAATTTGATGAAAAGCTGGCTGATGTTGGTGACACAATGCTGTATGACATTCGGCCTGACTTCTGGGCAAGCTTCAGATAGAAGCATTAACAGAGGGTAAGGCGGGATTTCTCAATAATAAAGGAACACTGGATGGAAAAGTTTAAGTTTGATCTGGAGACATTTGTTACCGACACGGAAGAGCAGGATTTCAGTCTTGACCAGCAGACGCTGAATGAACTGGCTGCCATGCGTCCACTTTACCCCGAACTGGCCCACTGGACCCGCTTTGCGTTTTTTGTGGCCTGGGGGGCTTACTCGCAGGACATTTACGCCATCAGTTGGGTGTACTGGCTGACCCGGAAGCGGGATGAGGGTTTTCTGGCCTACTGCTATGCCTGCCAGCGCTGGCCGGCGTTTGATTTTGGCGGGACTGGGCTGTATGACGACGATATTCAGGAACTGGCAGCGCAACATCCCTGGAATTGTTCTCCGCTGCCGCCGGCTCCCGGTTGGTTACCCGCCGCATATAAACTATAACGAGGAGCAACATGACAGTGTCAACATGGGATGGAATGGCTCTTGCCGATATTCCTGCTGATTATTTTGACGAACCTTTTGAAACGTGGACGGGTAAACTGCCGGTCCTGGTGCTTGCGTCGACTCGGACAGTACCGGTCAGCACCAACCGTCAGTGGCGGCTGGCCTCCGCATCCTGTGGCGGACACCGGGAGGATATCTTCCCTGCGGCGGTGCTGCAGCTGGATATCTGTCAGGAAATGGCCGGCGTGGTCAGGGGGATCGCCGATTCTGCTTTTACTGATGAGTATCTGGGGTATTTTGAGTCACTGCCTGAAGCAGAACGCCGGTCCATACTGTCTGATTATTCCCGGTATCTGGGAGCGGCAGGTCTCACATGCAGTGAAGATAATCTGTCGCTGTTCAGCCAGGATTTATATCCTCTGGACGCGACCCCCGCGAACCTGCACAGGCTGTCTTCTTCTGCCAGTGAGGCGGAGCTTGAACGTTGCCGCGACGGCCTGGTGATGTTTATTATCGGCCCTTCAGATTTTCCGGGGTGTTAAAGCAATGAGTCATCTCATGCCGGTCACTCAAACCAATGTTCCTGCAGCACAGCTACCTGTGGCCATCGATTACCCGGCGGCTCTGGCCCTGCGTCAGATGGCGATCGTCCAGGACGAACTGCCGAAGTATCTGCTGGCGCCGGAAGTAAGCGCCCTACTCCATTATGTCCCCGATCTGCACCGCAAGATGTTGCTGGCCACGCTGTGGAATACCGGCGCGCGCATTAACGAAGCGCTGGCGCTGACCCGGAGTGATTTTTCGCTGGCGCCACCCTACCCGTTTGTGCAGCTGGCCACCCTGAAACAGCGGGCAGAAAAGGCGGCCAGAACAGCAGGAAGAATGCCTGCTGGCAGCCAGGCTCATCGCCTGGTGCCGCTGTCAGATAAACAGTACGTCAGTCAGCTGGAGATGATGGTGGCCACGCTGAAAATTCCCCTCGAGCGCCGAAATAAACGTACTGGCAGAACAGAGAAAGCACGCATCTGGGAAATTACGGACCGCACCGTCAGAACCTGGCTGAGTGAAGCGGTTGAATCCGCTGCGGCCGACGGTGTGACATTCTCGGTAGCGGTGACTCCACATACTTTTCGGCATTCCTATGCCATGCATATGCTGTACAACGGTATTCCGCTGAAGGTGCTGCAGAGTCTGATGGGGCATAAGAGTATCAGTTCAACGGAGGTCTACACGAAGGTGTTTGCACTCGATGTGGCGGCACGGCACCGGGTACAGTTTCAGATGTCCGGGGCTGAGGCTGTTGCGATGATAAAAAAAATCTAAGATAGCAGTAAGATTCAGAAAAGATTGATTTGATGTTGTTTTAATATTAAAACAACATCAAATTGAAATTGCTTTCATTGTGTTTTAATGTTTTTAGTCGCTGATTTTCTTCTTGCCAGCAATTTGCAAACCATAGTCCAGTATGTTTATGCATGACATATTAATGAAAGCAGCGCGCGATTGCCCGTTCTCTGCAGCTGCTTCATCTATACGCTTAATCAGTTCAGGGTCCATCGTGATTGTGATCTGCTGTTTTTTACCTTTAACAACTCCCTTCGACGCGGGGAGTTTTGCATCGGGGGCTGAGTTTATGAAGTTTTCTACTGCCTCATTATTTGAAACAGATTGCTGGTTTTTGGGTTTTTTTTGGAGCGCCATTTCATATCACCTATACATTACTTTAATATTATTTTGATTGCATTTAACTATTCAAATAGTGTTGATATGAGAGTATCTAGCTCTTGCACTGCAATCTTTTCATGCGAACGTAATTTCAGTTCACTCACGGTCCTTCCACTGCCTGCAGCATTGGCGTAGACTTTTCTTTGATAGATGACTTTGTCGAGGATTGGGATGTCCTCTTTGTACTCTTCCATCATTTCCAGCATATCTCTGTTGTAGGAGGATCTGGCTTGAGTATCTGCTTTGTTCAAAAGCGAATAGCAGACCAACCCATCTCTTATGCTCCGCGCTTCTTTGATTAGTTCGGCGTTGGCATCCATAGCCCAAGCTTCGAAACTTCCCGGTGCTGAAGGGACTAAAAGGACGTCTGTGATTGTCAGAGCTGCCCTCATAGCAGTGGAGTCTCGGCCCCCACATTCGATGATGATATCGTCAAAGTTATCTTTCTGTTGTAAAACCTGGCTCCTTAATACCGGACCTTCAGGGTAATGCGAGCAAGCAATACCTGGCTCAACACCGTCCTCTGAACGAACCAAAATAGCTGTTTGCGACGAACCCTGTTTATCACCATCGACTAACCAAACTTTTTTCCCCTGAAGGGCTCTTTTTACGGCAATGTTGACCGCGAGCGTAGACTTACCTACGCCACCTTTTGTGTTAGCTATCGTAAGTATCATTGCAATCCCTTTTTAATATTAAAACAATATCATGATGATAGTTTTTTTGGCTGTCATGTCAACCGATAGCGATGCTTTTTGGTGAAAGTTACCTCAACTCAGTATGATATTAAAGTAATATTAAAATAATGTGTTTTCGATGTTCAAATGATTTGATTATGAGTTTGTTTTGATATTATCATGTTCGAAGGGACTCAAAGTGAGTAGTTGCACTGCCGTGAGAATAATTGTTAATACTCACTTTGAGTGTTATCGATATCTGGGCTAAGGAATGACAATGAATATTTTCTGTGACGACGGATCAACAAACGTAAAACTTGCCTGGTATGCCGGGAAAAAGCTGCAGACGTCAGTATCTGCGAACTCGTTCCGTACCGGCTGGAAGGTAGAGGGGCTGGGAAATCGACAGACTTTTAACTATGAGCTCGATGGCAAGAAGTACACCTATGATGAAGTCAGCAATCAGTCCATCCTGACGACTCATATTGAGTATCAGTACACGGATGTGAATGTTCTGGCTGTACATCATGCATTACTTAACAGCGGGCTGAAGCCACAGGCTGTTTCACTGACGGTGACACTGCCTATCAGTGAGTTCTATACAAAAGAATGCCAGAAGAATGAGCTCAACATTCAGCGCAAGATCGACAACCTTATGCGGCCGGTAAAACTGAATAAAGGTGAGACGTTCAGTATTGAACACGTTGAAGTTATGCCGGAATCCCTGCCTGCCGTGTTTACCCGTCTGGTAAAAGACAGTGTCGGGCCTTACGAGAAATCGCTGGTAATCGACCTTGGCGGGACGACTCTAGATGTTGGCGTCATTGTCGGGCAGTTTGATGCGGTCAGTGCCATTCATGGTAATTCGGATATTGGTGTGTCAATGGTCACTCAGAGTGCCCTCAGTGCGCTTCGTATGGCTTCAAGTGATACCAGTGCCATGGTGGCTGATGAATTGATAAAACACCGCCACGATATGGATTTTGTCCGTCAGGTGATTAATGACGAGAGCAAAATCCCACTGGTGATGGATACCATTGAAAGCGCAATCGCCAGTCTGGGGGCTCGGGTGGTGGATGACCTTGCCGATTTCCGTCATGTAAACCGGGTTTATATTGTCGGTGGTGGTGCACCGCTTATCGAAACGGCAGTCCAGGCGGCATGGCAACATCTGGGCCCGAAAGTGGTTATGATGGCCTCTCCACAGACCGCACTGGTAGAAGCGATCGCCGTATTTAAAGGGGAGTAATGAAGTGAGTGAGGAACGGAAAAAATTCACGTTATATCTGCATCCTGAGAAGGATGCAGACAGACAGGCTCTGGAAGTCATTGAAGCCGTTCCCCGTTCTACCCGGGGCGAGTTGTTCCGGAATGCGTTTATTTCCGGAATGGCTCTGCAGCAACTGGATCCTAGATTACCCGCGCTTCTGGCCGCGATGCTGAACAAGGAGTTTACAGCTGACCAGTTGACCGGGCTGCTCAGCCAGACCACCGGATGGAAACCTACGCAGGCTGATATTCGCTCAGTGCTTCAGGAACTGGGAGCTGGGCAGTTTACCCCTGCAATCAAGCCCGAAGTCGTAGAGGATGATGAGCAGCAGCGACTGGAAGAAGCCCGAGAAAAAATGAAGAGCTTTCTCTGATACTCAAATTGAGGCGCACGGTATATCAGTCCATTTAGTTGTGTATGCCGGCGACAGCATTTCTCTTTTCATCTGCCAGTCCGGCGCTATTCCGCGCCCAGCAAACCATACCCTCCCGAGCCCTGAATGGTTTATGCCATCCAGGGCTTTCATTAGCTCCTCGCTACATTCCCGCGGCTTAACGTCATCGAAAAGATTTAACTGTGCTACTCCCGTAGGGGTGAAGTCATTCAGCATTACTCCAGCCTTTGCATATCGATGCCCGTCGAGCCAGATACAGTCCAGGGCTTTTACTGAGGCATTAATGATGTCTCGGGTGTCGCGTGTAGGCACTAGAAGCTTTTCACTGGCCACGTTGCCGTAATAAGCTTCGTTGACTGCGAAAGGGGAGGTTTTGATAAAGACCGATATGTGCCGGCAGAACTGATGTTCTCCCCGCAATTTTTCAGCCGCGCGTTCGGCGTACTGGCAGATAGCCTGTCGCAACGCTTCGTAAGTCGTGATGCGCTCTCCGAATGATCGGCTGCAGACAATCTGCTGCTTTGCGGGCGGTGCCTCTTCAAGAGATATACAGGCCTCACCGTTCAGCTCGCGTACTGTCCGCTCCAGCACCACGGTAAAGTTCTTGCGTACAAAGGCAGGGTTCATGCGCGCCAGCTGCAGCGCAGTTGTCACGCCGTATGTATTCAGCTTTTTGCCTATGCGGCGACCAACCCCCCAGATTTCCTCCACTGGCTGCAGTGAGAGCAGTTTCTCTGTCCTACGGAGATTGCCAGTAGTCAGGGCCAGCACGCCCCCAAATTGCGGCCACTCCTTAGAAGCCCATTGTGCTGATTTTGCTAAAGTTTTTGTCGGTCCCATCCCGACACCAATTGTCAGTCCGGTTCCTCTTAGGACGTGCTCGCGCAGCTGCCGTCCGAAATCTTCAAAGTCAGTACAGCCATCGATGCCGCGAATATCCAGGAACATTTCGTCGATACTATACTGCTCAACGCGGGGCGCCAATTCTTCCAGATGTGCCATGACCCGGTTGCTCAGACTTGCGTACAGCTCATAATTACTGGAAAACGTTAGGACTTTCTCCGGGAACTGCATTGCTTTTAGCTGAAACCAGGGGATCCCCATTTTGATTCCAAGCCGCTTCGCTTCCTTAGATCTGGCTATAACACAACCATCGTTATTGCTAAGAACAACCACTGGTCTATCACGTAAGTCAGGACGAAAGACCTTCTCACAACTCGCATAAAAGCTGTTCACATCAGCCAGGGCGAACATCAATCATGTCCCCGGGTTTTGTGCACAAATGCCGTCACGACACCGAAGATCTGCAGGTTCTCCGGGTCTGGCCATAGAGTTGGGTAGGCTGGGTTCATCGCCTGCAGTCCAGGCCGTGGCCTCAGCAGCAATCTCTTAACCGTGAACTCTCCCTCTATCTCAGCTATGACGATGTCTCCGTGCTGAGCCTGTTCGGCTTTATCGACGATCATCAAGTCGCCCGAATGCAGGCCGATGTCGGTCATCGAGTTGCCGATAGCTCGTACAAAGTAGGTTGAGCTGGGCCGCGATATACAGTACTGGTTCAGGTCTAATTCGGCCTCCACGTAGTCCTGGGCCGGTGAGGGAAACCCAGCCTGGCAGCGATCGCTATAGAGAGGGATGGGCGTCAACTCTGGATTGCTGTCAGCACGTATAAACTCAAACATAACCACCTCAAATAACACTGTTTGCATATACAGTATTATTGCCTTATTGAAGACACTTTCAAGTATTGATTTTTTGCTGCCTTTAACCCTCTGTAGTTCCTGGAAAAACTCCACCGGTGATGTGGTACCTTGCACTCGTTGAGAGCTGGGTTACTTATCCACAGAATCGGGGGATAACGATGTGGGTATATCCAATGAAGTCACTTTGCTGCTCTATTGCAGTCAGATTATCTCCAGCCATCGCTTAAACAGTTGCACCGTGCCGGCAAAAATAAAGTCGCCTGCTGCTGCACCCGTTCGCACTCCCTCTGGTCGCTTGCGCTGCGGCTTTGCCTCCGGAACTTGATTTTTGCCTGATGGCACGTTGCCGCCTGTCGCTTATGGCGGGAGATATCCTCCCGTACGTAAAAGCTACGGCAGAAGAAGCCCGGTAAATCAAACGAAGGAGTACCCTATGAATCTTTATATGACTCTTGCACCAACCCGCAGCCGTCAGATCCTGTCAGAAAACAACTGGCCGTCGTCAGTCGTTGTCCAGCCTGATGCAAACTGTTATTGCTTCACTATTTCGGGCCATGTCACTACCGAATCTATTATGGCGATGCTGCCGGCGATTGCTTCACGTGGCCATCTTGATACCCGTGCGGTCCATGGCCTGCAGCAGATGTGCAGTGATCTCAACCTGTGTGCAAGCGTCAGCGGCGAAATCCTGAAAGGTGATCCTTGTGTTCGGGTTGATTTTGAGGAGGCGAACCCGATCTGTATTGGCCTGACTGAAGCGATTGAAGCCGATTTGATGGTCCTGTGCCGTCAGATCTTCATTGATGCCGGCATTATTAACGACATGACCGGAGCCCAGTATGAAGGGATTAATATTTTTGAGCGCCAGACACGCCACTTCTGGGTTTTTGGTGAAGCGTGGAATGATATGCCGCCGCTGATGCGCCCGGATGCTGAACAACAGCAACTATGGCTGACAGAAATTTTTCACCACGGGGCCGCAGTTGTTGCCGTTGGCCTCGCGATTTACCGTGATTTTGATATGGTCCGCGAAGGTGACCGCAGCGCCGGCATTTGCATTATTCGTCCGGGAGCGCCAGTACGCCATTGGCTACCGCTGAAAGCGCTTCATGCTCTGGCTGACGAGGTACGCCAGCGTATCATCCACGATCGGGAATTAACCTCCAGCTTTTCCTGAAGACGTCCCCGGGAAACCGGGGCTCATCATCTCTCCCCAGCCATCCACTGCCGGTATTGAACCGGCAGCGTCTGGTTATCCCATCTTCAGGCATGGGTGCGCCGTGCCTTCACTATAGCCCGACTGTGGTGAATGCAAGGGAAGCTGCGCCGCCAGCTGCACCCGGCCGCCTGTGATTTAACGTCTTATCGTCGTTCCTTCCGTCGGTTTTCCGCTCAATTTTCACGGAAAACCCGTCCGGAACGCCTCTGCTATTACCGGCTACCGGCCTTGCTGGCGCCCTTGCATTAACCACTGATCGTCGGGCTGTCGTGTCGGCACGGCGCAGATGGGTGCCGGGTTAAGGAGGGAAATATGTTTAAGCTGACGTGTATTACGCTGGATGATGGCCAGCATGCGGTGTTTCTCAATGGCCACTGTCTGGCCAGTGACGATGTAAGTGGCCATAAGTTTTCCCTGGGGGAGATCCTTGAGCGTCTGTCCCGGCTACCAGGCGTTCAGACCGAAATGGTGAAATGGCCGGTACCGCCAGGAGACTGGGAGTGGTTTGATGTGGCCAACGCAGTTTTCCCGACACCTGGTCTGTGGCGTCGTGAAATGACTGTATCGGGGATGATTGCCAGATTGCAGCAACATCCTCTGGATGCACTTTGTACAGGGACGTTCTGGCTGGCCGACGATTTCCTTTCGCTCGATAACACGCTGGACAACGAGACGATTGAGGCTGCGATGGCACTCGCTGATGAATGCCATGATGCCAATATCGGTTTCAACTGGGATCACCTGCAGTGGGCGATTGAAGAGGCAAAGAAATAATGAATACCTGGTTGATTGGCGTCGATATCGAAGTTTCTGATCTTGAGTTTCCGGCATATTTCCTGATCCAGGCGGAGAGTCTGGCGCTGGCGGAAGCCGGGGTTGTTTATATGGGGAGAACCTGGTGGCAGGAATGCCTGGAAGAGAGTGATGGCTGCCGATGGGCTTATCGTTCCGGAAAGTCGGTCTGGTTTAACAGCATCACACTGCTTGATGATGTTGAAAGTTCTATCCTGCAGGAGCTTAAATTCCTGGATGCCTGGGTTGTTACCGGTGATCTGACAAGCCCGCGGGTTCAGAATCAGTTCAACGAACACTGGGACGAATTCACCCGCTAACCGTGGCCGGGCTGCATTGTCAGCCCGCCAAATCAGCCATAAGGATGTCGTGGACTCCGCTTTTTATGCCGCGCCGGTGTCGCGGCGGGTGTCAACGCCGTGCCTCCACTATAGCCCGACTGCGGTTAATGCAAGGGACATGGCCGGGCCATCTCCACCATCGCCCGGTCGCAGTAAATTTTTTATGTTTTTCAACGTTCTTCCCGTCGTTCTCTCGCTCAGGTTTCGCTCGATAACCGTCCAGACCGTTTCTGCTTTTATCTGCGCTGCGGCCTCCGGTTCCGCCCTTGCATTTCCCGCGGATCGTCGGGCTGTCGTATCGGCACGGCGAAGCAGTCGCCGCGTCGAGACAAGGAGAAAACTATGACCACCGCTTATCGCTTTATGCACCGTCACACCCGTAACACGCTGGTTGCCCGTGGCTGGCCAGCCACGATGGATATCGATACCAGCCTGAATTATTCGCGTGGGGAAGGCGTCGCTTTCTATGGCCAACTGGGGGCGTCCGATCTGCTGCGCCTGTTGCCTGAAATTGCGCTGCGTGGCCTGATGCCGGATAGCGCACTGAATGAACTGCTGCCATTAGTTAGCGGGAGCGATCTGATTGTTCGTCTTTACCGCAACTCGCTGGGCCACCGCAAAGCCCACGCTGGCACGATTTCGCTGGAATACGATAACTGTCCTGCCGGGATGTCGGTAAAACAAATCCTGTGCCTCCTGAAAGCCCTGCGAGACGAAATCAACCATGTCTGTAGCTGTGTCGCCGCTGCCGGATACCGCCTGACAGAAGCCCTGCGTCCTGCTGCTGATCCTCTGGTGTTTACCCGCCGGACGCGCAACTTCACGCTCTCCGTGATTGAAGTGGAAGCCGGAAGCGATGATACCGAGTGGGATAACGACACTCTCGACGCGCGCCTGAAAGCCGTCCTCGACGGGCAGGAAACGTTTCGTCGCCTCCAGATCCGTCTCGAATGTCGCGGTCGCGTTGTTGGTGTCACGGACGTACCGTTCGCGCTGCGTCACCCGGACAGCCCATCACGCGTATGGTTTGAGCGCCGCTGGTTACGTGATGCGGTCAGCGAGGCCCGCGTCGAAATTGACGCGATGATGCGGTCATTCTCCGGAATCCGGATTGCTGCGTGACCGACGGGCGGGGCAGATTGCCCCGCAGTTCTGAACAGGAATCGGATGTCGCGCTGCTCCGCTATACCAGCGCGACCTCCACGCTGTTACGGGCGCGCGCGGGATGAGATTTCGTGCGGTCTGCGGCTAACGCCGTGCCTTCACTTTAGCCCGACCGCTGCGTATGCAAGGCACGTGGCTGGCGCCACCTCCACCGTCACCCGGTCGCAGTTATTTTTGATGATTATCGGCGTTCTTCCCGTTGTTTTTCTGCTCAAAAATTCGCAGAAAAACCGTCCAGACCGCCTCTGCTTTATCTGCGCTGCGGCCTCCGCTTCCGACCTTGCATCCTCCGCTTTTCGTCGGGCTGTCGTGTCGGCACGGCGTAAGCCGGTACTCAGATAACCTGGACTATGGAGGGAACACCCATGAACACTATCAGCACCACCACCCCGGCGGTATACGTTGGCACTTATCACAAATACAACTGTGGCAGCCTGGCCGGAAAATGGTTTGATTTGACCGATTTCGACGAGAAAGAAGACTTTCTGGAAGCCTGCCACGCGCTCCACGCGAATGAGCATGACCCGGAACTGATGTTTCAGGACTGGGAAGGCATTCCTTCTCAGTTTGCCTCTGAAAGCTCTGTGGACTGGGATTTCATCGATGCCTACAAACAGGCGAAGGATGTAGGTAAGGACGCGGCATTTATCGCGTGGGCCGAATACAGCGGCGAATGCGACTTTGACGCGTTCGAAGACGCCTACTATGGCGAGGCCGTGAGCGAAGAAGATTTTGCTGTGGACTACGTGAACGAACACAGCCTGCTGGCGGCTATCCCTGAGAGCCTGCGCGGCTACTTTGACTATGACGCGTTTGCCCGTGATTTGTTTATCGACACTTTCAACTTCATTGATGGCTATGTTTTTCGTCGCTAATTCAGATAAGGCAGGGGAAACCCTGCCGGAAAAAGGTTCCCTATGAAAATGACACCTGAAACACGCAAAATTCTGAAACACTACAAAACTCTGGTAAACGAACGCCGCAGGGAATTAGGCCTCAGACCTATAACGACGCCAATGCTCCTTGACGATATTTGTGATTTGTTGACTCGTCGCGAGCAACTTTTTATCGGCGGCCAGTTTATCCAGCAAAAAGTTAAATATTAGTCCCGGAGGCGGCCAATGAGCCGCCTGTTCGCGCGCGGGAAAACCATGTCATCCCTGCGGGATGACGGCAGGGGAAAGCGCCTGCGGCGCATTCCCTCCGCCGGTGAAGCCGGTAATGAATCAGTTCTGAAATCTGCTTTTCCTGCTGTCGTTTCTGAAACATGCTGACCTGCGTGGGCGTGGGCGTGGGCGTGGGCGTGGGCGTGGGCGTGGGCGTGGACCGCGTGGCCAGAACCATAACCAGAACGATAAAAACCGGGGCTTTCAGATACTTTTTTTCCACGGGCTGGTTTACCCGGGCGACTTCCCTTCGGGAACCGGGGCTGTCATGCTTCGCACCGAGCCAGCTGCGCTGTCTCTGCCCGGCCCTCCGGTAAACCTTCGGGCAGCGGGTTTCCATCCCAGGCTGTCGCAACGTCAAAGGCTGGCTTGCAGCGACCGTTCCGGTCGCGCCGCCCTGTCGCGCCGTTCCTGCGCTCGATGCACCCCGTTCCGGGGTGTAAGGGGCAACGTTGTTGACGTTGCCGGCTCTCTCCCGCCACTTCCTCTGCGTTCATTCCCTGCTGAGTGCCTTTCCGGTCGCTGATACCGCCACAACCCGTCTTGCTGGCCAGGACCGCCGGGGCTTTATCAGCAAATTTTTTCCGGACGAGCCGGAATAAATTTCCCGCTAATCCTGGACAGCTTCACCGGGCCGTGCCCGTTACGCTCTCGCGGAAAGGTCCTCCGCAGTGTGTGAAAACACCAGAAAGAGGACGGCAGGAGAGGCTTTGCCTCTGAAAACCAGACCAGAGGGGTTTTGTGATGTGCAAATCGTTGAAGGATTTTCTGAATCAGCCTGAGTCATTACGGCAGCCTACGGCTGAGGATCATGCGCTGGCGGCGCTGCTGAATGGCGAAGTCGTCAATGCTCCTGCGCCACTGCTTCCGTTGGGCGCTTTTACACGCGAAGACGCGAAAAACGTGTCTGCGTATTACTCCAATGTGACGTTAGAAAACGATCAGTCATCGCATTTTCAGTTAGTTATGCGTGACGAACATGAGCAGTTGATTGAACGGGTCTGGAATTTCCAGCCGGATGCCGGACAGGTACTGAACGGCTACCTGAAAAGTCACGGCAGGGCAGTACAGCAGTAAACGAAAGGTGTTCTGCGGAGATGCACCTCCGCAGAACGCGACAATCATTAAAATGGAGGAAATAACGATGTCAGTAGCAAATGTTAAAGCAAAATCAGCCAAAAAGGCCAACCCGAAGAATAAAGTTATCAGCGCAGAACTGAAAAGCGCGCTTGATTCCGCTGTTATCACATACGTTCCGCTGTCCGATCTTATTAAATCTCCGCTGAACGTGCGTACTATCCCTTACACCGCTGACAGTGTTAAACGTCTGGCTAACTCGATTGAAAACCTCGGGCTTCTGCATAACCTCGTGGTTCACGTGCTGCCGGAGGGCAAATCCGGAGTTGCTGCAGGTGGTAGACGTCTCACCGCACTGAATCTGTTGTGCGAGACGGGACGTATTGGTGCTGATTATCAGGTTCCGGTTAAGTGTGTCAGTGACGAGTTGGCTGTTGAAGCGTCTTACGCTGAGAACAATGAACTGGAGGCGATGCACCCTGCCGAGCAAATTATGGCCTTTGGTAAGCTGGCGGCGCAGGGCAAAACCGCCGCGCAGATTGGTGATGGTCTGGGCTATGGTTCCCGCCATGTTCAGCGCATGTTGAAACTGGCAAACCTTGCCCCAGCACTGCTGGATAAGCTGGCACAGGATGAAATCACTGTTGAGCAGTGTCAGGCTCTGTGCCTTGAATCCAGTCAGGAACGTCAGGTTCAGGTGTTTGACAGCGTCTACGCGCAGTGGGGATCTGTTCAGGCTCATTTACTAAAACGTGCGATCACAGAAACCGAAATTTCTGTTACCAGTTCAGCCTTTCTCTTTGTGGGTCGTGAAGCATATGAAACCGCTGGCGGTGTGGTTCGTGAAGATTTGTTTTCCAAGGAAGAGGGGGCTGGAACGGCTGACAGCGTACTGGTTCAGCGCCTTGTACAGGAAAAACTGGACACGATTGCACTGCAACACGAACTGAGCGAGGGCTGGTCGTGGAGTATGGGTCGTCCAGAAACGGTAAGTCGTTATGGTCAGGACGTGCAAGACTACCTGCTGCTGGAAAAACCAGAAACCGTCTATACCGATGAAGAACAGGCGCGTCTGGATGAACTGAAAGAGAAATTTAGTACGTTTGACAGTGCCTGTGATGAAGCTGACGAGCTTGATGCCGAAATCTGTCGTATGCAGGAAGAAGCAGGACAACGTGCCTGGACGGATGGGATGAAAGCCTCTGCGGGTGTTGTGGTCAGCTACCAGTATGGCGAACTGGTCATTCAGCGCGGTGTCTGCCGTATTGCAGACCTTCCGACAAAAGAGAACGGAGAAACGGAAAGTGGGGAGGATCCTGTACCTGCGGTGACTTCGATAAAAAAAGATATCACCGAAGGGGTTACCGCGCCGCAACTGCTGAAAATGTCGTCTGAAAGGACGCTTGCTGTTCAGGCAGCGTTGATGAACCAGCCAACCAAAGCCGTGGCGCTGCTGGCATGGCGTATGTGTGCTGAGGTCTTTACGGGGCGTGGAGAGCAGGATAATCCATTTGGTGTTCGCGTGACTGTAGGTCATTACTCACAGACCATGAATGCACCGTCGGGCAAGGAGGGTAAAGCATATACCGCAATCCGGACCGAAGGTGAGCGTCTTGAGGCGCTGTTGCCAGAGGGCTGGCGACAGGATTTAACCTCGTTCTTCTCGCTGGATGGTGGCGTGCTCATGTCTCTTATGGCGTTTTGTACGGCCTGTTCCGTTGACGGTGTTCAGACTCGCGATAACGGTCATACCTCCCGAAGTAAACTTGACGCGCTGGAGACTGCGATCGATTTCAACTTTCGCGACTGGTGGCATCCAACCAAAGACGGATATTTCAAAGGCGTTAAGCATGACCAGATTGTCGAATCCCTGAAAGAGGCTGGAATGGAAGGGGCAGCGTCCGATGCGGCGAAGATGAAGAAGGGCGATGCTGCCGAGCTTGCCGAAGATCGTCTGAAAGACAGTTGCTGGGTTCCTGCGTGGTTATGCGCTCCGCAGCCGAAAGCGATTGAAGAAAACCAGACTGAAACTGACCACTCGGCATTAGCCGCCTGATATGGAGAGCCGCCCCGATGGGGCGGCAATAAGGAGATACCCTATGAGTATTCATCATTCCCGTCTTGCCGCGATGACCGCCGAAGAGTTTGAAGCCCATCGAGCAGCGGGTTTTCAGTATCGCAGTGAACTCACTAATGCCGTCATGAATTCCTTCGCGCTTCCTGACAAATGGGACATGAACGGAGAATTTCGCAGTGAGTTCGGCGGCTTGTTTCCGGTTCAGATTCGCTTTACCCCCGAACATGAGCGCTTTGAAGTGGTGGTATGCAGCCCTGGTGAAATCAGTGATTACTGGCTTGTGCTGATTTCCATGTCTCAGGGAGAGCGTCTGGCCTGTGTTCACCAGTCCTCGTTCTTCGATGCCAGTGAAATCAGCCGCATTTTGTGCCAGATCAGTGGCCTTCACTGGGATGGATACGGACTATGCGACATCATGTCTATTCTGAAAGAGGAGATACCAGCATGAGCATTCCACGCCATCTCTCTCTTGTGACGCAACTGCCAGAACGTGAAGCTGCACTCCGTGCCATTATGCACGTTGAGGAAACAACCCAGAAGGACAGGCGGTTCGGTAATCCGCCGCACCCTTATGCCCGGGCCTTTTTCCGGTTCCTGTGTGGGAGCAGCAAAATTAGCGGTCGCGCCATTAACCAGGTACGCGGCGTGTACTGGTACAAGGACGACAAAGTCCCGCTCGCTCAGTATGAGGAAGCATTTGATACTCTGATTCGCTCGCGGGGTCGGCATTGTTATTCACCGCTTGATACCTCGATGGTGACATCGCTGTTTCCGGAGCAGGCGTTCAGTGTGGGAGAGCGTCAGGCAAGCCGTTACCAGCGTGAAGATGATCTATACAGCCGTCAGGAGGCACGCCGAGAAAGAGAGCGGGAAGAGAAGTATGACAATCTGACCGGGCAGGCCGAAATTGACCTGGCATTTCACACACCGGAGACTATCCGCACCTGGTATGCCCACTGGTCACAACAGGATATCCGGGACTACGATCTGGAAAAAATGCTGTGGGCGTGGACAGAACGTTGTCCGTCACTGGCATCTCTGGTTCGCGGGTATAACCTGTCGGCGCTGGAGGTTGTGCTGGATGTTCACGACGTTGCGGGAGCCAGTTCGCCTGAAGAACGCGAGCTTGAACGCTGGATGGTACCGAACAAGATCACTCTTCGGGAGGTCTGGCCGTGAGAAAACGAAACCCGTTCCGCGAGGAACTGAAACTCGCACGCAGTCAGCGTAAGAAGCTGCAGACCATCGTCGACAAACTGAATGATATGTCTGCCGAATGGGCCGACTGGCATGGCGGACTGGAGACAGATTTTTATCTGTTGGCTGAGGCGGTATACCCGCAACTTGCCGTGCTGGATGAGCAGATTACTGAGTGGGCCAGAGGGGAGGGCGATCCCCGGGAAGACGGATAAGCAGGATAAATTAAGACAGTTAGCTGCCTATTCCTGGGCAGAAAGAGGGATGAACGGTATAATGGCGGTGGCGCTTGAGGCTTTTTGCCTCAGGATGTTCCGGTGGTTTGTACCTGTGTCGTGAGGCAGAAAGACAAAAGCCCCAGTTAATTTTCATTAACCGAGGCCCCTGCATGAATCGACACCATCAGGATAGCCTCTTAGATGCCGTAAGGCAAGGAGAAGAAGGCCATGAAACTGCCGCGAAGTCCCGTTATCTGGTGTGTGCTTATAGTGTGTTTAACACTGCTGGCATTCACATACCTGACCCGAAAATCGCTTTGCGAAATCAGGCTGAAGGACGGAGAACGGGAGGTCGCTGCAATACTGGCTTACGAATCCGCTAAGTAGCTAACCCCGGCGGGGGGAAACCCCCGCCATTCAGGGTATCGGATGTTGTCGGACCATTGCCGCAAGCGCTTTTAGAAGGGCTTCCCTGTTCGCAGGGAGGCCCTTTTCCCTGTCTGGCCTGGCATGAACAACCTGCTGCAGGGCGCCCAGCTGGAAGGGCGGGGGAGAGGCGCTGCGCGCCTCCCATCCTCCCCTCCGTTTATGTCCTCATTATGGTCATTTAGTCGTCTTCCGCTTTCTTCCTGCCGTCTGTTTCTCTTTACTCACTTCTGTACCACTTTCCCTGATAGCTGTGCCATTTTCTCCCGGATTTTTGCTGTTTCAAACCAGAAAGGCGAAGAACCCGACCACCTTCGGCTCCCCGTCGCGCCAGCGCGCCAGGTCGTCAGGCCACACTCCGCCAGGGCAGCTGCTTAACGCACCCGCCAGGCTCCGCCGAACCCCTGCGGGTTTCGGGCTATTCGCTAGTGTCCGATGGAGAAGGTCAACCCCACGCTTGCTGCGGCCGTTCCGGCCACGCCGCTCTCACCATCCCGTCGCCGGCGACGGGATTCTGCAGGGCAACATCGCTACGCTGCCGCGTATCGCCGTTGCGGCGGGTCCCGGCTCGTCTTCTCCGTTGTGCGTTCTCCCTTTGAGATCCTCCTCCTGGGTGCTGAATCACGCCACAGTCCTCCTTGTCATCCAGGGCCGCTGCCGCTCTCCAGCGAAAACTTTTTCCAGGTAAAAACTTTGCGCTTCCGCCCCGGATTCCGGCGTCGGCCGGTGGCGTGCTGCACCTGCGGCGAAGGTTCTCAAACGGGTGAAGTGAAACAACCCGGGAAACTTCAGCAGGTTCCCGCAAAACGTCAAAACCGCGGCTCCCGTAACTCAACGGGTGATGTGATTAAAAGAAAGGAGATCCTTATGCACGTATATCAGACCGAACCGACCCACACGCTGGACATGAACGCGACCGCCGAGGCCGAGCGCGCCTACTGGCTGACCCGCGAAAAAGCGGCTGTCACTGCACCCGTCGAAATCGACGTGTACAAGTTCCATGACGCGGCAGGGATGATGCCGCCAATGAACTGGCGTAGCGACACCGCGCAGGACACTGAAACGTTCATGATGCAGGAAATGTATTGCGGGAACGTGACTGATATTTTCGTGCGCTGCGGCAAGCGTTATTTCCGTCTGCGTGATTACAGCCACCTGAATCACGCCGTCATTGTGGCGAAGGTCAAAGCGACCTTCATTCCTGAAAGCCAGAAAACACACTGATACACGGAGCCGCCCCTGAAGGGGCGGCAAGCAGGGGGAACTATGTCACAACTGAGTTTTGCAGAATTTTTCAACCAGGCGCGTGAGTCTGACAACGTTATTCCAATTGTTCCGGTTTCCAAAAAGAAGCCGATTATCGGATTGATGCACGTGGATGCAGCACGTAAGCAGTTTATCCGCCTGTTTAACGATACCGCGCGTTATATGCGCCGCTGGGATGTGTTCTGCGATTTCATCACGCTTTCTGCCAGTGAGCTGGATCTGGCGCGGATTCTTACACCGGAGAATATCGAGCGTAGCCGCAAAGTCTGCGAGCGCTACGAGGCCGCAGATATTCAGAAAATGCATGATCTTTTCATCCTGATGGTGTGCGCGCTCGATGCCAAATTTCATGATTTTCTCGGCGCGATTTTCATGGAGCTGGAGCTGGGATCTAATGGCATGGGGCAATACTTCACGCCGTATTCCGTTCAGTCGATGATGGCACGAATGATGATGCCCGGCGTGAAAGAGTCGATCCGCCGCGAGGGTTTTGTCACCGTCAGTGACCCTGCGAGCGGCGCGGCGGGGATGATTATCGCCTATGCCGAATGCCTGTTAGATGCCGGATATGACCATTCGAATCACATGTTCGGAAGCTGTATCGATATTGACCCGATCGCCGCCGATATGGCGTTTGTTCAGCTTTCGTTACTGGGTATCCCGGCGGAAGTTATCACAGGCAACACGCTGACAATGAACCTGCATCGTGCGCGGTATACCCCGGTTTATTACTGGAACGACTTTAAAAACAAGCTGGAGTTCCAGAGACGCATGAAAGCAATGAAGGACTTTATGTACGGCCTCGATATTGCCGCCTGACATATAGCGTTTGCAGCTGCCGTTCCGGCAGCGCCACTTAAACTGGCCGCCACTGGCGGCCACTAAGGAAAGCCGAATAATGATGACTTCCACAATGATTGCCCCGACTGCCAGCATTGAAATCACTGACCCGCGCCAGCGTCTGGCCTTTATTCCTGAATTATTCTTCACGCCGCAGGGCGACCAGCTGGTCGCCTCCTGGTTACAGGTACATAGCCAGTATGACGGAGGTTTCTGGCGTTACTTTGCCGTTCCGCGTGGTATCAGCGGTCGAATTGACGGATGGACTGAGGACTGTATTACCCGACCGACCGGGTATCTGGTACCGCCGGAAGGGGTGTATCACGTGACCATGCCGGGAAATTACTTCGATGCTGAGGTTTCAGCGGAGGCCGCCGGGATCATTGCGACACTGATGTCCCTCAATCGTCTGAACTGGCAGGTCTATGAAATGGGGGAGCGCATGGCGAAAGTCTGCCAGGGGCTTGTCGATCGTCAGGACGCGCTGAAGGACTATATCAGCATCATCAAACACCCGGAACGCGATCTGATTTACCGGGCCATTGACTGAAAAATCAGGCCCGGCGGTTGCCGGGCCACACCGAAAGAGGACGTATGAGCAAACCCCACAAACTGGAAATCCTGCTGGCGTGGCTGGAGGATAACGTGGCGATGGGCACAGAGATAATTTTTGATGAAGGGGTCGATTCGGGTGATGTGCTTCCGGCAGTTCGCGCGGCGGTTGAACTGCTGAATATGCCCAAAGCGGTCAGTCATCCGCCGCCATGGGATGCTTACTATACTTGTGAAGCCATTGATTCAGAGGAACTGAGCAAAGATGAAGCGCGAGTCTGGAATATGGCGCAAAAATATGTGCAGGACACGTTGCAGGGGAGGTTCGCAGGGAAGGGCCGTTAATCCGGATGGATCGCATCATCGATCATCACATTGAGCATTTCACGCATTTTGTCGCCGCTGGTCCGGTTCTGTCTGAATCGGGGCAGCTGGTCCTGTAGTGATAGCGTCACTGTTGCCAGCGCAATGCTGCGTTTCAGGCGGGGCGCGTTTTCGTAGTCTTTATAGGTTCGCAGGCTGATATCCAGTTGTTCAGCCGCCTTGTCACGGCTCCAGCCGAGGCCTTTTCTCCAGAGTCGAAGCTCGTAACCTGTCATTATTTATCCTTAAAAAAGTGCAGAAATTGCACTTATTTTATAATGAAATTATGGTTTTTTTGAAGGTTAAAAGGTGCAGATATTGCACTTTTTTTGATGTTGAAATTGACAGCGAAAAGAGAAAGGAAAATGCGAAAGGCGCGCCCCCTTCGGCTCCCCTCCGCACGCACGAAAGCCTCTCATTGCTGATGCAGACTGGCATCTCCCGTAAGCGTCTGAAAGGGTCGCAGCAGAGCTGCTTAAGGCCTGATTTTTTCCGGTGTGACGCAGAAAAAATAAGTCCTTAACCCTTGCAGCCTCTTTCGGGCGCTGCCGAATCGTCTGCGCAATGAGGGCGTTTCGTTCTGGCCCGGAAGCCGAAGAAAAAAGAGACGGCAGAAGGAGCCGGGGGGGAACAACTGAAGGCTTGCGTCATCGACGCAGAAAGGATTGCCGGATCACAGGCAATAAAAAAGCAGAGCGCGAACTCTGCTTCTTCCAGACCAGATGCAACTGGTCCTCATCTAAACCAAAGGAGTTAACTATGATTTTCGACCCGCAAATAGTCGCACAGGCGAAGGCGTTTGTAAACGCTCTGAAGAGTGGCCGCCGCGCGCATGTACCTGCGCTGCGATTTGAATACTGGCAGCAGTTCATGACTACCGTGAACGCCGAGTTGGGCTACATCTGACAGCCGCCGCCCCGCAACGGGGCGGCTTTTGAGCGCCATAGCGGAGAATAACCAATGACAAAATATTATCTACAAAATGCGCCACGTGGCGTAACAGCTATTCAGCTTGATAACGGCGAGGAAGCCATTTACCTGAACGGTGAATTTATTGCGTGCTGTGACCTTAATGAACGTGATGATCCTGTTATCGGAATGGGAGAAATTCTTGCAGAAAAAATTGGTGTACCTTTCAGGTTGCTGACGCTTCCCGTTCCTGATGATGAAGAGTGGTCATGGAACGATGTTACCGACTCTCTGAAATGGGGACCTCGTGTTGTGCTTTCACGCATGATGATGCGCCCTGTCCTGGAGTGTTGCATCAATCACATCACACTGGAAGATCATAATATTCTCGACAACATCGTGTTCTGGGATGAAGACAGCGGGTGGTTAATGAATACCGGAGTGGGCTACCTGATTCGGCTCGATGCCGTTACTAACCCGTTACACAGACTGAAAAAAATGGGTATTTCGAGAACCACACGTGCATTCATCTTTTGCGCAATTCGTCAGGCCGATGTCAGCATGATCCACTTCTCTGCCGTGGGCGATCATGTGGAAGGCGCACCTGTTTTTGAATGGTAAGTATTCGCCCGGAAGAGCCGGGCATAATTCCCCACCTCCGGCGCACGGGCTTGCAGCTGCCGTTCCGTCAGCGCCGCCCTGACTGGGGCCGCTTCCGGCCCCAGAAAGGAAACGGGCTTCGCCCGCTGGCTTAATTCCAGCTTCACCTTTTGAGTACTTTGCTCACCGCGTGCTGCCTTACCCGTGAAAGACTCTGGCCCGACCCGGAGTCTATGCAAGGGGACATCACTCACCCGTTCGCACTCCCTCTGGTCGCTTGCGCTGCGGCTTCCTGCTGCACCCTTGCATCTCCTCCTTGCAGGTCAGGCCGTTCGCTTTATCACGGGAACGGCCTCCCGCGATGGTGAATCATCATCAAAAAGGCGACGGCAGAAGCAATTTTTTATCATCATGAGGAGAATCACTATGGCCCGTTTAGCATCTCGTTTTGCATCAATGAATGTCATCCGTCGCGAGCGTCCACTGACGAACGATGAACTGATGCATGTTGTTCCGAGTATTTTCTCCGAGGACAAACATGATTCACGTAGCGAACGCTACACGTACATTCCAACGATTACCGTTCTGGAAAAATTGCGCGAAGAAGGTTTCCTCCCGTTCTTTGCTTGCCAGACACGCACTCGTGATGAAGGAAAACGTGGTCACACCAAACATATGATGCGTTTGCGTCGTGCCGGGCAAATTGCAGGTAAAGAGGTTCCGGAAATAATTCTTTTGAATAGCCACGATGGTAGCAGCAGTTATCAGATGATTCCGGGAATGTTCCGCTTCGTCTGCACCAACGGGATGATTTGCGGGCAGACGTTCGGTGAGATACGTGTCCCGCACAAAGGCGATGTAGTAGAGCAAGTTATAGAAGGCGCATACGAGGTTCTGGGAATTTTTGACGAAATAACAGAGTCACGAGAAATAATGAAAGACACCGCGCTGACACGCGAGGAGCAGGAAATTTTTGCACAGACCGCTCTGGGCTGGCGTTATGATGAAAACTCAGAAGGAAAGCACATACCTCTGGCACCATTCGATTTGCTCAATGTTCGCCGAAATGAAGATAAATCTAATGATCTTTGGACGACGTATCAGCGTGTTCAGGAGAATATGACAAAGGGTGGTTTACTGGGAAAAACAGCGCAAGGAAAGAGACAGCGTACGCGTGCAGTGACTGGAATTGATGGGGATGTAAAACTGAACCGTGCATTGTGGGGAATGGCTGAAATGATGCAAAAGTTGAAGTCATGAATGATGCAATGCGGGAGGAAACTCCCGCTAATTATGGTGCTATACGTGACAAACACAGGTATTGAATCAGTTTTAAACTAATTACACAGTTCGGAATTATCTAACCACTATCGTGGTAAAATAATGCCTCTCATCAGGTTCCAGTTGCTCTCCGTAAAAATTCTTAACTTTCTTTATTCACTGGAGTTTGATTAGAATTTTTATTCGTTCTGTTACGAGATAAACCTGCCCCTTTTGTTGTTTTTTTCTGCTTACTTAATATTTCACGAATAGCTTTAACACTTGTTTGGATACCCACACCCTCTAAAGCCGAACGGATATCATCTACAGAATAGCCTTTATGACCAGAAAGCAAAATTATCTGGTCTTGCAGTTTATTCAATACGTCGGATTTGGTAAGACGTTTCTCGGTTAAATCAGGTAGAGAATCTAACGTCATTTTTGCCATTTCAACGTCTTCCGTTGTGAACCATTTTTTATCTGCCATATCAAATTATTCCTTTCACATATTGCCGCTATGATTTTCATGTAAATCATACCATTGCCAAATGAAAAGTGGCAGTGTCTCGCACTGCCGATGCCGTCAAATCGCCACTAGGCGAAACAGCCAGCGAAGCGTATAATGGCCGAAAAAACGGGACAGGATGTGCATTTGTAATACCGCGCACGCACGATATTACAAATGCCACCTGGTCAGGGCTCCGCCCCGACACCCGAGTAAGGAGCACACATGAGCAACAAAGTATCCCGAAGAGGAAGTGATAAACGGCAAAAAACCGTTATCAAGACTCTGAGGTTTACCCCTGATGAAATCGAAGAAATTGAAGGGAAAGCGGAAGAGGTTGGGCAAAGCGTATCGGCTTACATTCGTAACGCTGCGATGAACAGAAAGGTCATTTCACTCATCGACGACAGCTTTATGACTGAGTTATTGAGGCTGGGAAGACTGCAAAAGCATCTGTTTGTTGAAGGGAAAAGAGTCGGGGATAAAGAATACTCCACGGTCCTTGTAGCAATATCAGAACTGTCCACCACGCTCAGAAAAAAACTTATGAGCAACGACTAGTACGGAGAGAATCAGAACATCATGATCGCGGTTATTCCACCTAAACGACAAGACGGCAAGTCCTCCTTTGGGGATCTGGTGTCTTACGTTTCAGTTCGTGATGAACCGCGCGATGATGATTTGATGGAAGCTGTTAAAGCTTCCGGAACAAAACCAGAAATGCCGCACCGTAGTAGGTTTACTCGTCTTGTTGATTACGCGACTAAACTGCGCGATGAGTCGTTTATCTCACTGGTTGACGTTATGCCAGACGGCGGGGAGTGGGTAAATTTTTATGGTGTGACCTGTTTTCACAATTGCACATCCATTGAAAGTGCAGCCGAAGAGATGGAGTTCTCCGCCCGAAAAGCTAAGTTCGCCCACAACAAAAGCGACCCTGTATTTCACTATATTCTGAGCTGGCAATCTCATGAAAGCCCACGCCCTGAACAGATTTATGATTCGGTCAGTCACACACTTTCCCGCCTCGGCTTAACCGGACATCAGTTTGTCGCTGCCGTTCACACTGACACAGATAACCTGCACGTCCACATTGCTGTAAACCGTGTACATCCGGAGACCGGTTATCTCAACCGTCTCGCTTACAGCCAGGAAAAACTGAGTAAGGCCTGCCGTGAGCTGGAGCTTAAGCATGGTTTTTCGCCCGATAATGGGTGCTATGTGATTGCACCTGACAATCGTATTGTTCGTCGTACTTCGATTGAACGTGATCGTCAAAGTGCCTGGAAGCGTGGTCGTATTCAGAGCCTGAGAGAATACATCGCTGACACTGCTATAGCCGGTTTACGGGAAGCACCTGTGACTGACTGGTCTTCTCTCCATCAGCGTTTTGCTAAAGAAGGTTTGTTCCTGTCAGCGGATAACGGCGAGTTGAAAGTGAAGGATGGCTGGGACAGTGAGCGTCCTGGCGTAACGCTTTCGGCATTTGGTCACGCTTTCGATACCGAAAAACTTATTCGTAAACTGGGTGAGTTTACTCCTCCTGCACAGGATATCTTTTCGCAAGTCCAGGCTGTTGGCCGTTACGAACCTGAGAAAATTACAGTGCCGTCGCGTCCTGAACGAATGACAGAGAAAGATACCTTAACTGACTATGCGACCGCACGTTTACGCGCACCGCTGATTGCACTTGATCAGGACCCGTCGCAACGAACTATACAGTCGGTACATACACTCCTCGCAAAGTCGGGTTTGTATCTTAAAGAACAACATGATCGACTGGTTATCTGTGATGGATATGATCCAACGCGCACACCAGTCAGGGCAGAACGGGTATGGCCTGCGCTAACGAAAGCGGTCCTGGACTCGTATAAAGGTGGCTGGAAGCCGGTACCAAAAGACATTTTCCAGCAGGTTCCTCCTGCAGAACAGTTCACTGGTGGCGGTCTGGAAGCAACTCCAGTTTCCGATCGGGAATGGCGAAAATTGCGTACAGGATCGGGTCCACAGGGAGCCCTGAAACGCGAGATTTTCTCCGATAAGGAAAGCCTCTGGGGCTATGCTGTTTCGCACTGCCGTCAGGAGATTGAAACGCTTATAAGCAGTAAACACTTTTCCTGGGAACGCTGTCATGAACAGTTTGCGAAACAAGGGTTGTTGTTAGTTCGTGAGCAGCAGGGGCTGGTTGTGATGGATGCCTATAATCGCGAACAGACTCCTGTTAAGGCAAGTCATGTTCATCCGGATCTTACACTTGCGCGTGCGGAACCTCATGCTGGTTCATTTGTTCCAGTGCCGGCAGACATCTTTGAACGTGTTAAGCCGGTAAGCCGTTACAATCCGGAACTGGCCGTGAGCGATCGCGATATTCCTGGTATGAAACGTGACCCTGAATTGCGTCGCCAGCGCCGTGAAGCGCGCGCAGCTGCAAGAGAAGATCTGAAAGCCCGTTATGCAGCCTGGCGGGCTAACTGGCAGCGTCCGGATTTGCGTGGTCGTGAGCGCTACCAGGCTATACATGATGAATGCCGGATGCGTAAAGCGCGCATCCGTATCGAACATCGAGACCCTCTGGTGAGAAAGCTGTATTACCATATTGTAGAACTGCAGCGTATGCAGGCTCTGATTACACTGAAAGAAGCTATGAAAGCTGAACGCGCTGAACTCATCGGACAGGGAACATGGTATCCGCCGTCTTACCGGCAGTGGGTTGAAGCTGAAGCGGTGAAAGGTGACAAGGCTGCGATATCACAGCTAAGGGGATGGGATTACAAGGATCGTCGTGGTAATGCAGTGAAATCCACTACAGACAGCAGATGTGTTGTTATCTGTGAACCTGGTGGTACGCCGATGTATTCCGGTGTACCTGGCCTACAGGCTTCACTGAAGAAAAATGGTCGCGTCCAGTTCCGGGATCCGGAGACAGGTCGTCACATTTGCACTGACTATGGCGACAGGGTTATTTTCAGAAACACCGGCGATTACGATTCGCTGAAGCGGGATATGGTCAAAGTCGCACCGGTTCTCTTCAGTCGTTCTCCGACCGTCGCGATGGCACCAGAAGGGAATGATGAACAGTTCAATACAGCATTTGCCAAAATGGTGGCATGGCACAATGTGAACCACCGCGATGAAGCTGAATACCATATCGCACGGCCGGATGTAGACCAGCTACGTGTTGAGCATGAGCAACAATTCACAAATGTGTTGAATCAAAGCAGTTATGCTCCGGATGCTCAAGCTTCACATCAGAATACCTGGGAACCACCGACGCCAAGATAAACAGAGTCAGCCTCTGTATTAAAGCTTTTTTTAACTAGTGATATTGTTATTAAAGGATGTTTTAATAACTATCTAGCTTATTAAAAGGAGCTTTAATGAATCGAGTAACAGGCCACTACAAAACCACCCAAAGCCACAATGAGGCTGTTCATGCCTTTGTGCCATTTCCTCTGCCACCAACGAAACCAGAACTGGATCCCCATGTATGGCAAGAACAAAATACACGAGCTGAACTTGCCCTGGCCAGGCTTTCAGGTATGTCTGGTCTCGTTGCCTCCGGAGAGTGGCTCATTTACAGCGCCTTGCGCCGCGAGGCATTGCTAACTTCCCAGCTGGAAGGTACCCAAGCTACCCTGACAGACGTTTTTGATGACGAAGCAGGTTTATCCGTTGCCAATGCGGATGATGTTGAAGAAGTTACACAATATCTGCAGGCATTCCGGTATGTCCGGGAACAAATTAACTCACCTGAAGGTCTTCCTGTATCGGTGCGGTTGATTACGGAAGCGCATAAGGTTCTTCTCAATGGTATTCGTGGCGCTAATAAACAACCCGGCAACATCAGAACCAGCCAGAACTGGATAGGCGGAACTCGTCCTGGTAATGCGGTCTATGTTCCTCCTCCCCCGGAAGAAGTCACGAACCTCTTGTCTGATCTGGAGCTGTTTATTCACGACCAAAATCAGACGTTACCTCCACTCGTTAAGATTGCCCTGGTGCATGCGCAATTCGAAACTATTCACCCCTTTCTGGACGGTAATGGACGCATTGGCCGACTGCTTATTGCAATCCTGCTGGAAGAATGGTAAGCGTGCAGTGAGAACCGTATTGACGAAGTGAAGCTGGTCAGGCAGGCAGAGTAACCCGCCACGGGAGCAGAGCACCCACCCGGTTCACAGGCCAGTCGGCGATGACATCAAGTACATAATGCA
>NZ_JAPPTE010000034.1:0-28839 GCF_026719375.1 Citrobacter sp. W9
GCTATCGACTGAAGCAGAAACGAAAGGCCGGGGTTATAGCTGAAGCTAATCCTGAGTAAACAAGGTGGATCAATATTAAACCGTTGGTGGTGGCGGTAAGTGGATCACTTTTTACCCGTTGTTGACAATTTCGAAGGAACACGATCGCCATTGCCATCTTTGTAGTCGTAGGAACGTGATTTGTTACCCGTCAAACGTAAATACCCGTCTTCACTCCCAAGGCTGATATCAGCATTTTCATCCCAGCGGTTGTTGGATGCGGCAAGCAGGCTGGCTGTTCCCTGAATGCCTGGTTTGTCAAAGCGTGGCTGCTCCCGCTCAAAACGGATGGTCCCTGCCGAATTACCCGGCCCCCAGAGCACGGTTTCAGGCCCTTTGATCAGCGTCAGAAGATCAAAACTCTCCGGTGAGATATAGGAGCTGGGCGCATCCATTCGGGCAGGACATGCTCCCAGCATCTCACCGTTGTTTGTTAAAAGGCGAAGCCGCGAGCCGAACATGCCGCGAAAAACAGGATCGCCGTTTGTGCCACCATTACGGATTTGCGAGAATCCTGGAATCGTTTTCAGATAGTCAGATCCATCACTTGCAGGTACAGGCTGTCGTGGTGTTTTAGGTGAAGTAACAACCTCCATTGGAGAAGAGACCGGTGCAGTGACGATCATGACGGAGTCATCCTGCATTTGCATATGGTTGTGTTGTTCTTCAGCTACTGCGGTATTAGCCAGTAGAGCCATAAAGACCAGATAAACGAGCGGAGTGCGCACAAAATCGTGTTTTTTCATTACAAACCCTATTATTTTCGGCATAACCCACTATGGCTCATCAATGGATAAACCAGCGTTATGCAAATTTTTTATAAGTTGTCAGATTGCAGAGAAAAAACAGCAGGAGGAGCGCGTGCTTGTTGAGGGGGCCAGGTTCGAAGCACTGGAAGGAAAACTGCATTAGGTACAGGCGGCCATTGGACTAACGGCAACAACAGACACAGGAGGGTTGTTAGGATGACCAGAACAAACGGGAGATGGATCAGAAGATCGCAATAACCGCAGGCTATCACCTCCATAGGTGACATCGCCTGCTCGGACATCATCCGGTGGCCCATATCTGGCATAGTCTGGCAAGGTTCTGACATGATCGCGCGGTGATGCATATCAGACATGTTCATCACTGTGACGTTATGATGTTCACAGAAAGTTTGGTGAGAAATCGACTTTGAGATAACCGGCGCAACAAACAGCATGGCAATCGAAATGAGTGCCAGCCACGCTGCAATGCTATTCTTAGAAAAACGCCGGGACACAATGTTACCGCTTATTGGTTATTTTGGCGCAAGTGTATCTGATTTAGCTTTTAAATGTTACATAATGTAAAAATAAGTTGCAGAGGAAGACCACAATTGCGACGGATGTCGCAATTGTGGTACAGCTGAACGTCCTGCTGAATAATTTTATCCGCCGATAGGCTGGTAACCCTACCACTCAGCTTTATCACGCGTTTCTGTGGCTCAGACTACTATCCCACTTGCACCTGAGCAAAGAACCAGGGTACCTGAAGAACAGCTTGAGCTGGCAAACTATCACAAAACCACCAACAGTTATCGCTTTTACCGGCGTCCGAGCCTGCTAAAATCTGGCCCTGACCAGGTTACCGCCATTGAGGTAGTGCTCAGATTACCTGATGCGTTGGGAATATTTGTTCTATTGCTCAGGCTGTAATGCGATCCTGTTCGAGGCCATCATGACCGACGGGAGGGCATAAGCCTGAAAAACTTCTGTACATGCTGACAGGTCGCCCGTCACCATAAATTCAACCGGCGCAACCAGTTTCCCCTCATCCGAAAATCCATGGATCAGAGCTGACTTTCTTACCAGAAGTACATCCGTATCGCTGTATTCCTGGACCAGAAGCGCTTCATTGTCCCAGTCGCCGTCACTCACAACCGCATTTACCCAGCCCTGCGATTTAAGTTGCCTGATAGCACAAGTCAGCCCGTACAAATCAGACTGAGCGGGTGCAGAGACTGTGCTGGATGACCACAAATATTTAAGACGACTGAATAAGCCAGCGGCAGGGCCTTTTTGGCGCCCAAGTACCATCAGACTCTCAATATCGGATGCGATTGCACGCGGAAACCGTTTTTGCTTATACGCCATCGTTAACCAGCGCAGCAAAAATGCATGCGTACTGAGTGGCGACAACGCCTGACCATCCTGCTGAGCGGTACGCAAGGCCACAAGGGAGCACCATGCAAAATGCGCAAGTGCCTTGACAGTTTGTTCAGGCGGTAAGGTATCGTGAGTGTTTTTCATTCTGGAAGTATATCTACTCAGAATCCCCCCTGGAAGACCAGGACAAGGATTGCACGCCTAAAAGCAGAAGATTAGCAGCCTCTGCATTGTAGCAGCCATAACGGATCGCATCCGCGCTGTTTCCTCCTCACTCCTGTTCGTCGTTACAGGGAAAACGTCTGCTATAAGAAACGTGAGCGCAAGCGAATAACCATAATAAACTTAATGTCAAATATTGAAATGCAGCGTAGCCGCCCCAAAAAATACAGCAGCGGCATCACTCTGCTGCCGTGGTTAATCGTTTAAAAGGAAAGTGGTATGAGTCTGAAACCAGGTCCGAAACCCGTAGCTCCATCAACAGGAAAACCGGATCAACGCCGACGAGATAATAAAGATACTCCTGGCAACACTCCGGGACTAAAGCCAAGTAAGTCCACCGGGAAGTAAAAAAATCAGGGTATAAATCACTTATTTATACCCTGACTAATATCCAGTCTACTGAAGGTGTTTCTGCAGCCAGATGCACGTTCCTTCTATATCATACGCCTGTGCCCCATACCCTTTGGCAAGCAAAGTCTCTGGTAAATACTCGTCATATTTATCCAGATACTTGTCAGGAACAACTGCAGCAAGCTCAAACTCTGAAGGTAACCCCGATAATAGCATTTTCTTAAGTGCATGCTGGACAGAGGCAACGCTTGAATCTTCTACCTCTATCACACCTGCGAATGAACTGGCTTTAAAGCCACAACGTATAAGCAGGGACGTAATTGTATTGACAATTTTATCCCCCATCCACGGGATCACGTAGCAGTTCTGACCGCTGGTAATAAAACAGTCATTTTGTAGATTGTAGCGTTGGAAGTTGTTACTTCCTTCCGCAAAGAGGCTTCTGGCAGCGGCATCAGCATAATCGACTCTCTTGTTGCCTACCGCGATACGGTAATCATTTTCCCTGTAGATAGCGAGCATCTCCTGGCGAACAACATTATGAACAGACATCCCGCCACCACTGAATAGTGGTGGCTGCCCGCCTTTAGTCGCCTCAACATAGATAACCTTTTTTTCAACCTCGATCTCTGTCACTTTCCAGCGCCGTCCGCCGAAGATGATGTGCTGCTCAGGCAAAAGTGGGGAGTCTACAGGCACTGTGCCAAGAGTTCGGTTTCCCGTTACAATGCGAAACTCCTCAGGTGTATTGAATACGGCATAAAACGTGTAGTGATTAGTCAGCTTCTCCCCCTCAGCCCCGACAACTATTTCACCGCTGGCAAGTTGAGTGAGCAGGCCACATATCCCCATATGTTTAAGCAGACTTTTGAAGTCATTTATATCCACATTCCGGAACGGACCCGTCTGGCAAAGTTGTGACCAGAGCTGATCGGCACGAACTCCGCCCCATTGCGCAGTAATAGCAAGGATCTGGTGTAGCAGTGTGGAGTAATGTTTCTGCCGGACATCTGCAGGCTCGAACCAGCGTTTAGAGATCATCAACCTGATCATTGCCATCGCCTGAACCAACTGCAGCCGTAAATGATCCACAATGCTGCTGGTTGCGGTAAGTTCAGGTTCAGTAATTAACATTCTCAGCACCGATGGGGAATCGCGCCGCCCTGAACGACCCATGCGTTGACGCAGACTGGAAACAGAATGCGGAGGTGTCACTTGTATGACAGACTGCACCTTACCAATATCAATACCCAGCTCCAGCGTCATTGTACAAACAGCGGTTGTGGGCAAATTCCCTTTCTGCAGTCGGGTTTCAAGCGTCTCACGTAACTCCCTGGCAAGGGAACCATGATGAGGAAAGAATTCATTAGGAACGACATTTGCTTCACACATGTCGCTCAGTGTTGCCGCTATGCTTTCAGTACGCTTTCGACTGTTAGCAAAGACCAGGTGGGAATCGCCACGGCAGAGCCTGAAAATATCCGCGCAGACGAGCTGCTCAGCAGAGATCTGGAGCTCTTCTCCTTTTTCGGGCATCCGCTCAAGATAACCTTTAACCTGAACCTGTAGTGTGGCTGTGCTATTACTGTCTGTTACCGTTTCACAAGGTAATCTCTTATCCGGGCGCAATAGTTCTGGCACTTTTTCCAGCTCTCCCAGAGTGGCACTCAACGCGACACGGGGAACTGGATTTAACTGGCGTCCTAGCACATGGTCAACTCTATTAAGCAGAGAAAGCAGTTGTATACCACGCTCTGAGCCAATAAAAGCGTGGAACTCATCAATAACAATGTATGCCACTGAAGAAAACGCCTGTTTGAGCCAACCCAATGAGTTTATGAGCAAAGACTCAAGTGACTCAGGTGTGATAAGTAAGATACCAGACGGGCTTGTCCGTGCTTTCTTCTTTTTGCTTTGTGATACATCCCCGTGCCAGGGCGTCACTTGCATTTCCAGGGCTTCACCTAGGCTCTCAAGACGACGGTGCTGATCGTTAATCAATGCCTTCAACGGACTGATATAGATAATGCCAAATCCATCAGTGAGATCTGCAATCGCCGAACAGGCAGGAAGAAAGAAAGCCTCTGTTTTACCCGCTGCTGTACCTGCACTAATTAGTACATCACGATCACGGGCTAAAATTGCCGGAATAGAACTTTCCTGCAAGGGCCTTAATGATGACCAGCCCTGCTTATAAACCCACTTACGGACACGGGGATCGAGACTATTGTAGGCGCTGCTCATAGTCTGAAATTCGCCAGGCCATCATCGCCATCGCTTTCCTCCACAATGGCGTCATCTATATCGCTAGGCTTGTCTTCTTCAATCGCCACCCCCTCGATGAGCGCTTGCCAGTTCATCGTTCTGTTTTGTTCCAGCACAGCCAGCATATCCAGAAAGCCTTTTATGGTATTGCGGGGAGTTCGAAAGTAAGCATCTCCGATGGTTTTGCTGCAGTGATGCAGAAACCCGGTCAGAGCATCATCTGGCACCAGATAATTTGCGGGATCTCCACCAGCATAAACATGACGAAGATTTTTCAGTAAAATATACAGTTCCTCAGGAGTGAGGCTGGCAAGATGCAGCGTGGGAGACGAGTAGTCAATTACGCCTGCTTTCTGTGCGAATCGGTTTTCTGCCAGACGCGACTGGAGCGCTTCATAGCTGTATA
This sequence comes from Citrobacter sp. W9, assembly GCF_026719375.1. Taxonomy (NCBI): domain Bacteria; kingdom Pseudomonadati; phylum Pseudomonadota; class Gammaproteobacteria; order Enterobacterales; family Enterobacteriaceae; genus Citrobacter; species Citrobacter sp. W9. The sequence continues at coordinate 5,413 of NZ_JAPPTE010000034.1, forward strand.
GCCCCTTACGTGGATCGAAAAGAAACTCTGGCGTCCCCCCGAGGATAAAACCAATATTTTCGGCGGAGCCTTGCAGGCAGTCATTCAGGATCCGCAAAATTTGTTCGTAGTTGGCCGTTCTTGCTTGCGTATTATTCAACTTGAAGAGGTTCACCATCTCATCGAGGCTAACTAAAAGTCCGGCATAGCCTGCCTGACGGACAAAAAGGCTCATCAACTTCAAAGAATCATAGAACGAGGCGTCTGAGATAATCGTTCGGACGTCAAGATCATTACGGGCATCAGTTTTTGTGGTGTACTCGCCCCGCAACCAGCGAATGGCATTGGATTTTAAGGTTTCATTATCCTGCTCATGCCCTCGCCAGAATGCGTCAATGACCTTCGCAAAGTCATATCCGCCCACCATATCTGACAAAGCAGCAAGGCGTTTATGAATAACGGATGAGACCTGGGAGCCGTTCGCATCAGCTTCCTTCCTTGCCTCAGTAACAAACCTTTCCACAACGCTAAGTAACGCATTGCCATCTGGTTTGTTTCTGGTGGACATATTTTTCATAAGCTCTGAGTAGAGATTACGAGCCTGACCTCCCGATGAGTGAATACGTCTGTCGGGAGAAAGGTCTGCACTAACCGTGACCAGCTTCTTCTCTAACGCAATAGACCGTACAACACTTAAAAAGAACGTTTTCCCGGAACCATACTCACCAATGATAAGTCTGAAGCTTGCCCCGCCATCTGCAATCCGTTCAATATCCTGATGGAGGGCTGTTATCTCATTCACGCGGCCAACCTGGATATGCTGAATACCTATCCTTGGCGTTACTCCCGACTTAAGTGACTGAATAATAGCGTCGCGCTCTTTCACTCTTATACGTGTTACAGACATTCACTAACCCTCTAATTCTTTGGCTATTTCCAGGTCAACCCAAATGTGATCATCAGCATCTTCCAGCACTGGTGCATCAACCACCGCATAGGACCAATCGTTGATCACCTCAAGCGCACCGCCGAGCATCAGGTTCCAGTTACTGCACAACTCTGTCGCCTCTTTTCTGGACCATTGTTCTTTCTCCAGCAACCTGCGATAAAGTTGGCTATGAGCGGAGTCAAGTTCACCTTCCCCGGTTAATGGGGCTGGAGCGCTTTCTGGTTGTTCTGGTTCTTCTTCAGTGAAAATCGAGTTCAGTAATTTACGAACATCATCAGTGGCAGATTCGTGGCGGGCAAGTACGTTGGCATCCAGTGTAAACCCTGCCGTCGACTGATTAGCTGGTACAGATGAAACGAGAGCAGTTTCAGGTGCGGAATGCTGATGGATATTGCTTGATACGGATGAGGGATCCAGCCCCAGGCTTGTATAAATCTTCTCAAGCTGTTTGATTTCGGCAGGCGTAATTCTGCCATCAGAGCAAGCAACACTAACGATAACCTTACCTACAGCTGATTTTTCCGCAGCACCAAGTAATTCAATCCGGCTTTTCATTCCCGTCATATTCGCCGGAGTATGAAGCTGCCACGTTAAATATGCGTGCAGAGAGCGCTTTTCATCATCGCTGAAGCTGGCATTGTTGTTGATGGCATTTTCAAGCGCTTTCTGTTCGGCTCGATCGAGAGAATTGTCAATCAAGGCGACTACCGAACCTAATCGGAGCGTCAATACAGTTGTGATAAATTCAGGAGAAGGAGAGAAGCGTCCACTTTCACCAGCAGGGAATATAACAAGAACACCATCAATATCTGCTTTTACGTGGTGGTAATAGGGGTCAGGAGCCAGACAATACCCCATTTTCTGTGCAAAGGCCTGCATCAAGTCGGCCTCTTTTTTATTGATCTTCGCCGGACAGGTAGCATTCATCTGTGACCAGTAGTCAGCAACTGAAACAACTCCACCCTTACTGAGGATCGCGTCATCAGCCCAGTGTTTGAATGCACTTAATATTTTATCTGCGCTTTCGTTAACGATTTCTGAAGGCAGCAACAAAATTGCAGCGGTATCATTTGCTGAAGTGCCTTTTCTACCAAGGTAACGACTGTAAGCATCCAGTTCATCTGTGCATATATCGGCAAGGATCATAAGCTTCTGAACAGGGCCTTTCAATGCACTTGGATCAGGCAAGTCTGGAACAGGAAGCTGAATACCTCGCAAACTGGGACTCGCAGGCGTGTAATCTAAACGCAGACGCGCTTTATTCGGCTTCACTACCATCCCTTCACCGTATTTAAGGGTGTAACGCCGTTTAAAAAGTGCAGCAAATTCTTTCGCGCAGCGGCGGGCGGGGGTTCGTAATGAGTATTCAGTATGATTTGTCACCCACGTCAGAGCCAGATCAGCTGGCACCGGAGCTCCTGCCTCAACAGTCTTTGCCAGGATTAGCCTGAACTGCATGCTATTGCTGAACTCAGAATCGTTGCCAAGAGCTGCTGCAAGATTTTCGTTCGGACGAAGAATGGACATCGCTTCAAGTAACTGGGACGAGTAGTTCCGGAAAGATCGGTTTTCATTGAAAACCGATCTGAGATGGCAGATCTCTTTGAAAAGAGAATAGAACTCATCGTCAGCTATATTGTTATCTCTGCTGTCAACAAGCGCCCGTCTTTCCAGACCATACAGATAAATAAAAACGTAACCAATTGGGCAAGATGTGTCACATCTGTCGCTGGCAAGCCAACTCAGGTACGCGCCACGTGCTTCAGGTGAAAGTGAGGAAAAGCTGGGCCAGTACCCTAATGAACTATCTTCGTAGATGTAAGGTGTGGGGTATATCTTAAGCGTGTCGTCAATTAGCGATACCTCTCTACTATCATCATAATAACCGCCTGAGTTATGCCCGGCAGGGTTCATTCGCTGCCCAAGATAGAAGTAGCCACCGGTAACCTCTACCCCACCGACTGTGATCACCTCCCCCGGTAAAATCCAGCGAGCCAAAGCACCGGTAGTTTTTGAGAAATTCTGACGTTGAGTGGCTGTTATGCTGTATTCGACATTCCGTCCGCCACTTAGTGTAAACGTAGCCAGATTGTCATCTTCGTTGTCCTCGTTGTGCATTACAGACTGATTTTTTTTGTTGTTAGCAAGCCATTCTTTAGGTGGTGCTTTCACAGGAGCGGAAGTATAAGAGCCCGCGGACTTAGTTTTCTTCTTTTTGAAAAAAAGAATATAAATCAAATAAATAGCTACTATAAATATCCAGAACTCCATGAGGCAGTAACCTTAAAAATAGCTTTTCACGAACACCGAAAGGATGGCGATGGGAAGTGGATTAATCTCAAAATAATACTTCTAAATTACAAAGGTTAAAAGCAAATCACAACCTTTCCTAACCTCCGCTTTTCGCTTGCTACGGCCCCTGCTGAGCATGAATTTCGTATATGTCCATAATCGAACATTGATAATACAGAAACCATGGCTGAAATGTGGTACCAGACCCTCACCTGATGCCTGCCAGCATCGCACCTCGCTTCATGTCTAACCTCTCTGTTAGCCCGGCATGGTCAATGGTTCTGTTGACAATGGTGCTACTTTCCAATACGTTAAACACAAGGTTAGCGCGACCAGGCAGCTCACGGCCAAAGCGGAATGCAGCGCAGACTTATCAAATCTTTTTTGGTTAAGTGTCTTTGATTCTTATGGTTCGTGAGCACATAAGACAGATAAGAGACTTAAACCATGAAACGACTCCCCACATGCGCAGAAGCAAAAGCCCACGCTAAATACCTTTCACGGTCGCTCAATATCAATCTAAGCTAAGCTACGCTCGCGATGCAGTGGCATTACGTTATAACTGCCATAACTGGTCGGAACTCAGCACAGTATTTGGTCAGCTTAGCGATAAGTACATGTCGTGCTATGGCCTTGCCAGCCATGAAGAAAAGCGTGTTTTTAGCCAGCTTCTGGCACCGTATATCGCAGAATTGCAAAATGCCATTCACCCTGACCGCCATGTGCCGGAAAGCTTGATACGTAAGATGGCTGAAGGCCATATTTCCCGGGTATCCGGTAAAGTCATGTCGGCTGTAATACGTGAATGCGAGGATTCTCCTCCCACGACAGTTAAAGACATCATTGAACTGCTTGAATTTTATGATGAAACGGCCAGCCGGGTATTAGCAGGGCACCACCAACAGATCTCGACCAATAATCCCTGGCTGGAACCTTGGGTATTTGGTGTGCGCTTTTATGCCTATTACCACTTTAATGGCAAGCAGGTCACCATCTTAAGCCGGGAGTGGGATTTAGATATTCATGATGCCTACCTGCCACATTCACGTGGCAGAGTATTTTCACGTCCATGGTTTCAGGACTATATGATCGGCTATCTGGCCTACCTCGTGAAGTAATTTATCGGATTGGGTTACGACGGTACCGTTAAGATTTGTTGCATTAATAATTACAGCGCGCTGGATTACCATCAGAAAAAAGCAGCCCCCAACGGTCGTGTGGGGCTCAATCACTTATACAGAGAGTTACTTAATCGCGGGGGAGAAGAAAAGTGGTCGTTTAGTCAAAATGGTCATAAACATGATTTTGGTATCGAGCTCCCGTTTGCCGCATTGACCTCATTGAAGAAAGGAAGAAAATGAGATGAACAAAGCCGGAAAAATAGCGTATTCATGGCTAAAGGCACAGAGCGATAGCGAAAAAATTCGATTTATTGCACAAGCGCTGGGGAGTATCGAATATCAGGCGTTTATAAAAAAACATCAGCCTGAAAAACAGCATGCCCACAATCTACCTTTAAGTTTTTTGAAATGGTATTTGCCTCAGAAACTAGTGGCCTCCTATCACGGCAAGGAGATCGGCCTGAGAAGTATGCCGGAGACGGTTGGCGATAAGCTGGAAATTCGGCATGCCTGGATGCCAACAGGACAGTTTGCTCCTTCGCGCCATGGATCTTACATACCGCTGGGAACCCACTTTGTTTGTACTGCTCTGATGCAACCCTTTTTGCAAAAACAGCAGGAAAAATGTCTGGAGCAGTCCTGGCAGGCAGCGCTTCTCCTGCTTCTGTCGCCTGATATCAGTAATGACAATGAATTCACCGCTCCATGGCTGGATTACGAGCCCTATCTCAATGATGAAACAGATGTGTACTTTTTACTGGATGAACCTAAGGAAAGAGTCAAGATTGGAATATCAGGAAATCTCAGGCAACGCGTGGATACCTTGAAGCAACAACATAATACCAGCCTGCGTCTTATCTCCATAATACCTGCAGGGGGTATTGAGACAGAATCTGCATTACATCTTTTCTTCAAAAAATACAGGTTGGATCAGAAGGGACTTGGCAGAGAGTGGTTTTCTTATACGGATGAATTACGAGAATTTATCAATACCCTGAACACCTATGCAATCAGGAGCCACTGCCTAAGAGCTTACGGCATTATCTGACATAAGGTCGTATCTTTAGGGCCCGTGGCGCTACGCATCTACAGATTTGAAAAATCGATTATTTAACCCCTGTGCCGTATGTAACCATTAAGCCAGTACAGGTCTGGCAAAGCCAGGCAACAACGTGGCAGAATGAACGCTACAAGCTATCTGTCTTGGCAAGAGAAATTATATCTTCTTCGGGGGCGATCACGGTGGTGAGCGTGGAGCACTGCTGTACAGCCTGATCGGGACGTGTAAACTGAACGGAGTGGAGCCAGAAAGCTACCTCCGCTATGTCCTTGACGTCATTGCTGACTGGCCGATAAGCCCCTGCTCATCCCCACTTACCGTGCACTGAATCGCGCGAGAAATAGTACTTTTCCCGGTACCGTTCGGCGCAAATTTAATATTTAGTTTATTTTCTTCCAGAGTGATATTTGCTTTATCGATGTTATTACAGCAATTAATTTTAATCTCCATACCTATTCCTTTACGGCAAATACACTGAGCAGACCACGCAAATTACAGACCTGATTAATTATTTAAACTAAGACCTGTCCGTACAAGTACAGTTTTAATATCTGGTAAAGCACTTTGCGCTCACTCTTGGTACCAGCAGCGCTGGAGTTGTTGTTTTATAGGGAGTAGGTATACCGCTTGTGAGGTTTTTTTTGTTAAGCTGGCATTTGTAAAGGCACAATAGGCGTTGTTCCCGCTGGCGGAGCGAGCCTTGGCGTGGAGGATGCGCAGCTGCTGGCTGAGGCCATCCGCCCCGTGATCCCTGTGGTCTGGGAAACGATTGAGGCGGGCACGTTGCACCTTGTATTCAGGTGGACTGACAAACCATTGTCTCGCGGCCCGGCGGCTGGTATGACGTCCTGTGCCTGCACCTGCTGATCACCTGCGAGGATTTTATCGTGCCGTTCGGCTGGCCTCATTTATCGGAGCTGTTGGGCCTGCTCACCCTGTATGCCCGCCCCCGGAGGCGCTGGCCTATGGCCACCACGTCATGTTCTCACCGCCGGGCAATACTTTAAAGGATGGTTCTTCTGCCACATGAGGACCTTGAGACCCTGGTTCACGAACTGATTGTGCGCTGCAGCGATGGCGTACTGACCGATGTGCTGAACGGCCTATGCGGCCTGTACGGTAATTTGTAAGGAGCAATTTGTGTACAATAACCTTCCCGCCCTTAGCGACAGCATTCTGTGGGATAATGGTCTTTTGGCAACCGCCTATTCAGCCTTAGATGCTGAAGCTCTGAGGGACGCGCTCAGTAATTATCTCCACGCCGTCAGCTCACTTCGCAGCGAGTGGCATATCCCCGAGCACTCTCCGCTCAGTCTATGGATTACCCGCCACGACCAGGTAGCACTATATCGTCCCGGATTGCTGTCAGCTGAGCGCATTATCCTGACCGATGCGCTGGAGGAAGCGGCATTACGGCTTGAAATTGTAGAATCATCCCAGGCGATGGATCATCTGGTACATAAGGCAGAAACCGACAGGCTGGGAGATATCAGAACCGGTGTGGCACAGTTCATACGTTTTGTTAAGGATAATTTTGTTTTAATTCAGGCAGGTTTCATTGCTTTCACGCCTTGTGAATCAGCAAGACATGAACAGCAGCGCAAGATGCAGCTCCTGCAGGATAACCCCGATCGGAATTTCCTTCACAGCGTGATGCCTCCGGCAGTGGTTCAGCTATATGAGCGACGCCTCGCCGTGCGCGGCATCAAACGAGTAGGCGATGAGGGGCATTTCAGGTTCGTGTCAGAAAAAACATTGCCCGACGAAATCATGCTGGAATTACGAGATTGTCTCAGTCCTTTCACAAACGGGTATGTTTATCAGGAAATGCAGCCGTACCAGATAAACGAAGACGGGACGTTTATAGCAAGGATCACACGTGGTAAACATGAAAGCCGTAAAGGTTACGAGCGATGGGTTAACGGAGCCAAGAATCGCAGCATCTACTTTCATTATCGCGGTCTTCTTACTGATATCAGTCAGTCAGCCCGGGTTGGTGCCTCATTCGTTACTCGTTGTACGCTCCAGAGCAAAATACTTCAGAAACTGGATGAATCGGGCAGACTTTCACGCCGGATGCTAGAAATTGATCTTCCGTTTCTGCGGCACCTGTCTTTACACGACATTTTTCACATCCGTACCGATTATGAGCCTAGCGTGACAGCCTTCAGGCGTTCTTTGCGTGACTGTGCAGTCGAAATGGAGCGTGCGTCCGGGCCAGATGAGATCCGCTTGCTACAGCAGCGTTTCCAGGAACGTATTGCGGATGAAGGGCTGGATGAGCTTCGACAGAAACTCAGCATATGGAAGCGAAGAAGTATACAGGACACTGCTCTGCTCGCCGTTCCGGCTGTGCTGGGTTATATGGGGGCACCTTCATTGCTGAATATGGCCGCTGGAGCAGTCAGTCTTCTGCAGGCTGCGCTGGGTGCTCACCGTCACCATCAGGATGTTACCCACCATCCGTCTTGGTTTCTACTGCGCACAACAGCTATTAAGTGCCTGAAAGAGTAGTAATCAGACCGGACTCAGGGATCAATTCATCAGCTTGGAATTATTTCATGACTTAATTTTGCCAGCTCCTTTCTGGAAGATTAAGTCATGAAGCCATACAGAACGCTCACTTCTGAAAACCTTGGTTTTTATATGGTGGAATGATAATGTAAGATAATGTTTTATATATCAAAGGAAACACCATGAGCCACAGGGAGTTGTTCAGCGAATTCCTGGATAATTTAAACCTTGACCTTAAACAGGCCAAAAAGATCAGTTATCACTATCGGAAGATAACCAAATCACTGAACCTTGCATTCAGAGGCACAAATTCCCGGGTGGCGAACCGATTAAAAGTGGGGTCTGTAGGCAGACATACAGCAATACAAGGCATATCCGATCTGGATATGCTTTATATTATGCCGCCGAATCAGTATGAATATTATAACCGTAAGGATAACGGTCAGTCTGCATTGCTTACAGATGTCAGAAATATTCTGGCGGAAGAATATCCTAACCAGACGGTGAAAAAGGACAGATTGGTCGTACAGGTCGTCTTTAAAAACTTTCATGTCGAGGTTCAACCTGTATTCAAACAGGATGACGGTAGCTTTAAATTTCCGGAAAGCTACAATGGAGGAGCATGGCGAATTACAAAACCCCTTCACGAAAAGGCGGCCATGACCGAGTTTTCGCGAGATAAATCCAACAATTTGCGCAAGCTATGCAAAATGGTCAGAGCCTGGAAGAACCTGCATGGTGTCAATATGGGGGGCTTGCTGATAGACACACTGGCGTATCGCTTTCTTTCATCAACTTCAGATTATGACAATACTGGAAATGGCAGGTTGGGTTATCTCTCAAGAGACTTTTTTGAATATCTGTCAAACGAGGAGAAGAGGGAACGGTATCTCGCGTTAGGCAGTAATCAGTATGTACGTGTTAAATCCCCCTGGTTTGGCCGGGCAGCGAAACACGCGTATGAATTATGCTGTGATGCCCTAGATGCTGAAGGGGCCGCCAGTGAAAATGACCGCTGGCGAAAAGTGTTTGGACGAGCCTTCCCCAGACGTAAGGTTGATGTTTTTGAAGCCCGTCTTGGGCTGGAATCGCGAGCGACAGATGCTACTGGCTGGGCCGATACCGAAGAGTTTATAGAGAACAAATATCCGGTGGATATCAGATACTCCCTCAACCTTGACTGTACCGTAACCCAGGATGGTTTCTCTCCCAGAAGTCTAAGGGAAATGCTTACCAGAAGATTCCGCCTCTCAGCTCGAAAATCTCTCCTTTTCCGGGCAGACCTTACAGAAATGGAGGCAGAGGAACCCTACACCGTTATGTGGAAGGTACTGAACGTGGGTGGTGAAGCGCGCAGAAGAAATATGATCCGGGGGCAGATCGTACCGGACGCTGGCTACTGTACGAAGAAAGAGTCTACCGACTTCAGGGGTGATCACGTAGTAGAATGCTATGTGATCAAAAATGAGGTTATGGTTGCCCGCGCCCAGATTGAAGTTCCCATTAGCTGAGGTTTTTATGACGCAATCAGACATGCTGAAATTAATCGCCCGACACGGTTATAACGTCGGGTTTGGCGCTAAGAAAAACTTTGCCACCTATGATCTGATTTGCAAGGCATCCGGGTGGATTAGCTTTATTTCTCTTGCTGTCGGTGTGTTTGCTCTTTTCATTCCTGAGTTGGCTACAAACGTCATCTCTGCAATATTAATAATATTTGGTGTGGCTACCATGTACATTCAGTTTTATGACTCGGATAAACAGAGTTACGAAACTGCGGGTATTGAGCAGACCAAAATTTTTAATGAACTTGAAGTCATCTACCGCAATGTGAAAAGCGAGGCCGACTTTGACTATCAGAACACACAGCAATCCATCGACGCTATCATGTCTCGGTTCTACGGCACAGTCATCAGCAAACAGATCTTCGGAAGTAACTGGTATGCACATTATAAATTTTACTGTGAATTTGAGAAAACATGGGTTGAAGAAGAACTGAACCTGACACTGAAGGACAAAATTCCGATTTCATTTTGTTTTCTGGCAGGTCTGGCGATCATTTTCACTATAGCAGCCCTCTGGAAAACGTCTTGATACCGCACCAATGGGAAATCCAGTAAGCTGACCGGCAAAGATGCGATGTATAGCTGGTGTCATCATCCAGTTTACGTTTAATAAAATATCTGCAGGTCAATCCGTACTTTGGGCCTTTCCGTTGTTTTGCCTGCTCAGCATGGGTTGTCATCCCTCGGTTTCACGGTGCGGTTGCTGAACTGAAAACCACCAGTCGGGGGTAGTGGTCAACAACTTGCTGCAGGAAATCGTGTATATTTATCTCATCCGCAGCAATATCAACGGCCGGGATGGTTGGGTTATGTTTCATAGTGTATTTACTCTGTTGTTTCGCAGTAAATATATAAAGGCGGGCAACACCATCTGAGCTCAATAGAATACGGTCACCCACCATGCTGGGCCTCTGGCGATTAAAATCCCCGTATACCTGTCGACAGCGAGGAGGATGCTCTGTAACGGCAACGGCTCACACGCTTTCTGTCCATCTCTGAACCCGGCCGGTGAATCAATTGCCAGCCTGTATCATTCTGCGTCACCACTACAGGGATATGGCAGGAGCCGCAGCGCAGTGGTCTGGCATGCAGGACAATGAGTTCATCGATGGCTACCCACTCCCCATCATCGGTAATCACATATTCGGTTGGTCTGAATGAATTAACCATCGTCAGCAAGCTCCTGATGTTGATGCTGCTATGCGTGTGTCTTCAGATGGTCGCTGGGCTGGATTATTGACCGGGCATATATAGTTCTCCCCCCAGGCGGTTTACTCAATACTGTAGATACCGGTGTTACAGGCCACACAGTGTTTCTCACCTGCATAGTGACGCCCACACCACACGCAATACCAGGCCCCAATAGGTGCAGAAGCATCCAGCGGAAAGAAGGTGAATATAAACCTTGTGTGCCAGTCTCCCGGCAATGTGGCAGAGTGGTTCAGATGTCTGCACTGCCTCAGCACATCTTTCCCTACTGACCGTGGATCGTGCTCAAACCAGGCGCGAATGCCGGGGTTATCAGAATGCAGTATCAAACGACATCCGCAGGACGGGCAGGTCCAGCGCTCATCAGGCTGGCTGACTGCACTTCTGCTGCTGGTTTGCTCTCCTCTGGTATTCAGGGCCCGATAGCATGGCATTATGAGCATATGGCCTCCCCCTCAGCGTGACAGCCAGACTCACCCTGGCATTGGCCAACATGACGGGCTACCGGTCTTGCATCCGGTACGTAACACTTCAAGCGCTGTATAATTCTGACTTCATCAACAGCAGGATGCGTGTATGGGCACTCTTGTCTGCCTCGTTCAGTCAGTGCAGCAGTAGTATGGGCAAACCAGGGACGATCGGTTTCAGCATGCAGCACCAGGGAACTACCACAGTGATGGCAGGTATAAACGTCAGACGGGGAGCATAGTGCGGTTCTGGCACCGGTAAGCCGTCCGGCAGGGTTACAGGCAAGAAATGATTTTGCGTACATAGTAAGGGTCCTTACCGCCAGACAGCACGCAGGCGTGAGCCATCCCTGTATGGGCAACGTTAAGCGTGGTCACTGGCGGAATGAAGATTCAGAGAATCAGTGGATTGGGGGAAAGCGATTATGACAGGATGGGTATTCAGTGCGCAGAGGCTGCAACGACGTGGTCTATACAGTAACAAAAGGGCATATGCGCTCACCGCTGAACTGACGGTTGCATTGTCTGCAAATCCAGCGTACTGGTGCCTGCCATGTCTTGCTGTTCTGTTTATTCGCCATGAGTGTTTAGCTCCGTGACTTCGCAATGCGTTGCTGTAGCCAGGCTTCCACTTCGCTTTGCAACCAGCGGGAGCTACGCCCCAGTTTGATTGGTTTCGGAAACTCTCCAAGTTGTATCAGTTTATAAAACCATTTGTCTGTTAAACCGGTGAGTTGCGTGATAAAGGCCATATCAACGAATTTGTCGCTGAGAATGCTTATTGGGGTGGTCATCGCTATTTCTCCGTAGATGGTAAGGGAGAAGAAGTCAGATATTCGAATGGTGCAGACTTCTTCAAACGATGACACGCTGGCGTAATTTTTTACCGGATAGATTCAGCTCCGCTTACGCCGCCTGCCACTTACCGCCGGAGCAGGGACCGCGCTGACCCTGTAAATCCGGCGCTCTGTACGCTGCGACTGTTTACCCAGATAGCTCAGGATGTACTGCATACCTTCCCTTCCTCTGCGATCTGAAAAGTTGATTACTCGTTCACCCCGCACCCGGTAATGTCCCTTAGGCTCACACCGGTGCGCATAGCCATCACCATACGTAATTTCCTCCCATCGTGACTGGATGGCTTCCCAGAAGCACCAGACCTTCCGGTGGATCTGACCATTGATATAAAACGCAGCATGAATGTGGTAACGGTGATCTTCCCCATATTCCATTACCCAGGAATATCCCACCAGACCAGATATCTCTGCGCATTGTTCAGTCAGCCATGTCATCTCAGCCGCAAGTTGATAAATATCAGCATCCGCGTATGAATCAGAGTTTTTCCTGTATGCGAAATCCACCCGAAGCATGAGTAATTTCGAATGACAGTCAAATAACCGGTTCTGATGGTTAAATAATACTGACTGAAGAGAACAGTCTGGTTTGTGGTTTGAGTTGATTACGTATTCCATGATAAATATCCCATAACAGTTATTGGTCATGAGATTACGGGAGAGATTAATTTTTTATGCAGAATACCGATTCAGGTTGTCAGCCATGAAAGTATGTTATTGCGTATCATTTTTCACATGTACTGTAACAGTAATTTCTTATTGTAAAATGGAATGAATGTTCATCACACTGGAAAGTCTGACAATCATGATGCTTTACGGCAAAGAATAAACAATGATTCCTTGATTTAGTAAACATTGAATGTACCGGGATGTCTGAAAAGAAATCATCATCCGGTAGACGAAGGAATGCTGTACTTACTGAAGAGTCAGCATCCCTGGATATAAAGAAGTAAGTGGGCAAATAACACATCTTTTATAAAATAACACTAATAACCTTAATGTTTCTTTTCACACAGTCAGTAACCTCCAGAGAATACACACACTACGCAGGTTTAAGTTATCCACACCCTGGTGTTAAAATGATATTAGCCACCATTTCTGTCTTCCGGACTTGATACCTGTACAGGCATGTGTTCATGAAAGATTTGTATACGCACACTTTTTGACTCCCGGAACTGGTCACCCTGCCACTGTAATATTTACTGCAATAGTATCTTGCCGTTATTTATACCGATGCGGGGTTTATTTTCTGATTACTCCCCCGGTATTTTCAGGCACAAAAAACGTAGAAGTAAGAGAGTAATTATTAATTACTCAGGAAAAACATTCCATGCGCGGCCCGGAAAACATGAAAAAAGGTAAATTCATGACGGGCTAACGTATTTATTTTCGAGGGGAAACCGCATTCTCCCCGGCGATAACAATCAGACCACAGAATGCTCTGCAACTGGATGACAGGATAAGATACTCTCTGACCAGGTAAACACAGTCGGAAAAACAGTCTCGCTGTAAGACGCTGATCGGAAGTAACGGAACACCCTCAGTCGCCTGAAAAGACAGTCAGAATCGTTTTCACCTTAAAATCATGTCATAACAATCTGAAACAACAGAAAAAAACAAACACACAAAAAATGACAAACAAATTATATATAATTCATTTAATTCAATGAATTAAGAGGAAATCATAAGCTCTGAATAATGCTTAAAAGGCTATGTTTTACCATGCCGGTTCTGTGATCTAATCACTCTTAATTCAGAGCTTTATACGATATAATTCGGAGGTATAAAAACAGAACCAGTATTCGGGAGAGCAGAATGAGAAGGGACGGACTGAATGATTTTTATGAAGTGAACTTTCTGAGGTTAAGGGAGATAGATGCCACGTATCCATCGGAACCCATACGTTACGTGGACCTGGCTGACATATACAGCTTCATCAGCTTTAAAGATGCAGAATGTGAAAAAATACCGCCTGATAAACTTTCCACTAAAAAAAGAAAAACGCAGGTAACAGACGGCTACGCATGCAATCTTTTGTCGGACATTCTTAAATATGAGAATTCATTACGCCCTAGCTCATCCCGTTCTCTCGCGGGAACGCATAAATATTTGAAGCTTCATTGCGAAGCAACCCCAGAATATAAAGAAGAACTGAAGAAAAATCTTATTCATAAAGAAGATGTGCTACTTAAAATCCAGACTGAATATAACAAAATAAAAAATAAAGCATCCGGAAAAATCACAATAATCCCAATCAGCTTTCACCTCAACTGCAAGACAAATGGAATACTTGAACACATCATCGATGACTTAACCATAATTAACATGGCCTTTGCCTCGATGATGAGTAAAATAAAACACCGCACAATGTACAGCCGGATAGCAGGACATGTAAGACTGGGCATGCTGGATGAGAATTTTGAGCCTTTCGCCCATGTGTTATTTTTTATTCAGGACGGGGCTGTCAGTCATGACTTTATCAGGGAAATTATTGAGGTCTGGTACTCTTTCATCCCTGAAGACATTGAATGCCTGGTGGGTGTTTCTGGTTTTGACTTTAATTTCTTACTCAACTTCCAGCGTGAAGTCATCAACAAACAAAAAAGTTCTCCCACGCCAGGAGGAATAGACTTTTTCATATCCGACATACTGAATCCGTTCCCTGATGTCACTGCACCTGGCTATCGGCGTCATGAACCCTGCACATTATTCTCCCGTCTGCTCAGAAGAACAGAAAGGGAAGATAACATCAACAGAACCCACCGACGACGTCTTGCTGACAGGGAGACAGAAATCAGTGCGACTAAAAAAAAGAGTGGTTATGACAAACTAAAAAACACATCAGCAATTCACAGGGAATATTTTTTAAGAATTGCAAAAAAAGTCAACAAAATTCCTTTTATGCGTACCATAAACTGAATAAACATATCTGCGGAGCGTGCGCCCCTGCTGATATCTGAATAAAATGCTATATCCGCATTTTTAAATTTTTCTCAGTTATATATCACCTCAGTGAATTCCCTCCCGTTTACTTCAGTCAGGCCATCCCCACCGGATGGCCTTTTATTATGCCGAGGCTTATATGAAACATCCTTCGGGCTATGCCCTTATCCGTCGCCATCTGCGGCGCTATCCCCGTATTCTGCGGCAGCATCTTCTCCGGGAGCTCAGCCGCCTCGTCGCGTATGAACCCGTGATTGGCATCATGGGCAAGACCGGCGTCGGCAAATCCTCGCTGTGTAATGCGTTGTTCCGGAGTGAAGTCTGTGCGGTGAATGCCGTGGAGGCCTGTACCCGTCAGCCTCAGCGTGTACGTCTGCGCTTCGGTAACCATTACCTGACGCTGGTGGATTTACCCGGTGCGGGAGAGAGCATCAGCCGTGACAACGAATACCGTGAGCTGTACCGCGAACTCATGCCACAACTCGATATGGTGCTGTGGGTGCTCAAGGCCGATGACCGCGCATTCTCGGTGGAAGAGCTTTTTTATCAGGAGGTATTCGCACAATACAGCGGACCGCTGCCACCGGTGTTATGGGTCCTCAACCAGGTGGATAAAACCGAACCGGCTGAACAGTGGAACTGGCTGTCGGCACAGCCTTCAGTATCACAGAGTGAGCATATTACGCAGAAGCGCCAGGCCGTCGCCCGTCAGATGGGAACAGCAGAGACGAATATTCTTCCGGTGTCAGTCAGGGGGCGGTACCACCTGTCCCGTCTGGTGGAGGCGATGATTACCCGCCTCCCAAAGCAGGCCCGCAGCCCGCTGGTGCCTCACCTGCAGAGCGGGTACCGCACCCCCGGCATTATCACTACCGCCCGCAACAGCTTTGGCGATGCCGTGGTGGAAGTGATTGACGCAGTCATCGACCTGGCCCCGTTGCCACAGGCTGCACGTTACGCGCTCCAGACCGTCACACACACCGTGGCCCGAGCGGCCCGGACCGTCTGGTCCTTCTTCTTTGGCTGACTTCCACATCGATTAGCCTGTCTTCCGTTTCGATAAATAATTTTGCCCTGTCACGATCGATTTTGTCGATCGACCCGATCGGTTTTATTCATTATCCCTGGTAAATATCCGGTTATAGAATTCCTCAGGGATACTGTATTCAGCCATTTACTGATTAAAAATCAATGCGATGAATCGCAGGAGCGCATTCGTCCGGAGAAAAGTAATGAAAAGGTTTTTTATGATACTAACCACCAGTCTGTTGTTCACCTCACTTCCTTCCCTGGCCGCCAGTGATACGCCCGTTACAGTGAAGGTCAGCCATGCCGGTCCTGAGTGCTATGGCTGCGTCTATGTCACCGTGACAGCAAAAACCGACACCGTTCTGATAAAGAAAATCGATGTTAACCGGGGAAAATGCCCGATGCTGACACACCGAAAAATAGCCTACAGGGGCCGGAACGTGGACGGCTGGTGGCCCACAGATAAACCGTTCACACCCCGTAAAATGACCTTCGCTGAGAGTGTCTTCTGGAAATTTGGTCACACTTTGGATTTTGGTAAAGCCTGCAATTTTGTTGAGGCCCGGGTGTTCACCGATCAGGGCACATTCACCGTCAGCCAGTGATATCGCCAGTATCACTTATCAGCCCTCTTTCTTAACGCGTCTCAATGTCTTCAGGAGAGACCCGTATCGTCTTAACCATCACCCTCAGGGAATACTATGAAAAAGAAAATACTGCTTTTCACTCTTCTGATATCTGCTCTGACTCCGGCAGTGTCACAGGCCTTCGGTAACCGTGATACCTGGGCCAGCGGCTGGGGTCAGGGCGTGTCTGAGTTTGTAATTCTGGGGAAAGGACAGTCACAGCTTTACCTGACCTGTGAAGACAACGGCTCACGAGCGGCCACCCTGACCTTCACCGACGCAAACGGCCATCAGGTCAGTATGGATAACGGACAGTCGCTGGACATGAAAATTGACGATGAGGAGCCTGTCAGCGTCAGTGACAGCGAGTCACATGTGGGCTCAGACAACGTGGCATGGGCCTGGAACCAACTGCGCACCGGCAAGCGGGTCATTGTCTCCGGCGAGGGCGTAAAAGCGGCCGTGTTTACGCTGAACGGTGCCGGGAAGGTCCTTCCGGCATTCGGGGACAGCGGTTGTCTGCCGAAGTATGCCCTGCCGTAACAGAAGCTGGTCATGCCTCTTCTGAGAAGCTGGTCATGCCTCTTCTGAATTTATTCACTCTCACCATAATTAGGATCTCAGTCCATGACGGATATCAACACCCTCAGCCAGCGGCTTAACACCCGTACCCTTCATTTTGTCCTGCTGACCCTCATCACCTGCGGCGTCTGGCCACTGCTGTGGCTGTATAAAAAACAGGACATCATCAGTGACACCACCGGTTACCCGCTTTACAGCAATCTATTTATTATCTGGCTGACCGCCTGTTTCGGACTCAGCCGCCAGCTGGGTGCCATGGCAGCGCCTGACCCGTACGGCTACGACTCAACCGGCGATATCCTGCTGGCCATCAGCGGACTGCTCTCAGTGGCCTGCGCCGTAATGTACGTGGTGTGGGCCTTTAAGGCCAGAACAGCGCTGCGTCACTATGCGCTGAACACGTTTCGCTTTGACCTGAAGATGAACGCCTTTTATACCGTACTGTTTAACGTCTTCTACATCACGTACTGTATCAATGACATGCAGCAGGCGCTGGCGAAACACCAGATTATTCACGGTGTCGCTGCACCGGTACCGACCAGCCAACAGGATCGGTCATAGCCGTTACCTCCACCAACGCCCCCCCATAGCGCCCTGCTCATCCGAGTGGGGCGTTTTCTTTTGTCTCACATTCAGGAAATAACCATGAAATTAGCCAGCCGCTTTGGCCGTATTAACCAGATACGCCGCGACCGTCCGTTAACCCGTGAAGAACTGATGCAATACACCCCCAGCGTTTTCGGTGAAGAGAAACATGAATCCCGCTCAGACCGGTACAGCTATATACCCACCATCACCCTGCTCGACAATCTGCAGCGCGAAGGTTTTCAGCCGTTCTTTGCCTGCCAGTCACGGGTTCGTGACCCGGCTCGTCGTGAACATACCAAACACCTGTTACGCCTGCGTAGGGCAGGCCAGATAAACGGTCAGCATGTGCCGGAAATCATCATTTTGAATTCGCACGATGGGGCGTCGAGTTTTCAGTTACTTCCAGGAATATTCAGAAGCGTATGTACAAATTCACTCGTCTGCGGCCAGTCCTTTGGCGAGATACGTGTCCCTCATAAAGGCAATGTGGTGGAAAAGGTCATCGAAGGCGCTTACGAGGTTCTCGGGGTCTTTGACCAGGTGGAAGAGAAACGCGACGCCATGCAGTCACTGCTGCTTCCGCCTGCGGCACAGCAGGCGATGGCGAATGCGGCGCTGACATACCGTTTTGGTGAAGAACACCAGCCGGTGACCGCCGCGCAGATACTGACACCCCGACGGTATGAAGACCGTCAGGATGACCTGTGGACAACCTACCAGAGACTGCAGGAAAACCTGCTGAAGGGAGGTCTTCCCGGACGTACCGCAAAAGGTAAACGCAGCCACACCCGTGCCGTGAACGGCATTGATGGCGATGTGAAACTCAACAGGGCCCTCTGGGTGATGGCAGAGAACATGATGGACCTGTTGAGTCAGTAACCGGAACGCTTCCCACACCTCCCTTTCTTCAGTTCATTTCACATAGTCATACATAAGGAAAATCAACATGACGAGCAACACACTGCCACTGTTCACACCCGCAGACTCCGTCCCCGTCGCAGCTCAAAACCAGATTGCCGCCACCCAGGTCGCCGATGAGAACCGCATCAGCTTCTGGCCGCAGCAGTTTGGCAGCATACCGCAGTGGATAACCCTTGAACCCCACATTTTTGGCTGGATGGACCGGTTTTGCAGGGACTACTGTGGCGGGATATGGAATTTCTTTACCCTCAGCAATGGCGGTGCATTTATGGCCCCGGAGAACGAAAACGATGAGAAATGGACACTGTTTAACAGCATGAACGGTAACGGCGCAGAGATGAGCGCTGAGGCTGCCGGGATAGCCGTCTGCCTTATCGCTTACAGTCATCACGCCTGCCGCACCGAATGCGATGCCATGACAGAGCACTATTATCGCCTGCGGGACTATGCCCTGCTGCACCCGGACTGCCACGCAATTATGCGTATCATTGATTAGGGGAATAACCATGACGAATCCGGCCCCCTTACCCACGTCATCGCAGCCTGATATGTTCCCGTCACTGACCTCACCACACCAGGAAGTCCCCCTGTCCCCGTATGCCCGGCGAACGTTGCGGCGGGCAATGAACCTGCTGGAGCGCCAACTGCGTGAACCTGGTGTGGCCTTCACCTCCGCCAGTGCCACCCGGGACTGGCTGCGCCTGCGCCTGGCAGGGGAAGAGCGCGAAGTGTTTATGGTGCTGTTCCTCGACAACCAGAACCGCCTCATTGCCCACGAGATACTGTTCACCGGCACTATCAGTCATACCGAAGTCCATCCCAGGGAAGTGGTGAAAGCCGCCCTGAAATATAACGCAGCCGCCGTCATCGTTGCCCACAATCATCCGTCAGGCCTGGCAGAACCCAGCCAGGCAGACCGCCGCCTCACGGAACGTCTTAAGCAGGCACTGGACCTGGTGGATATCCGCCTGCCGGACCATCTGGTGGTTGGCGGCATGGAAGTAGTGTCATTCGCTGAACGCGGCTGGCTGTAAGGAGAGCAGCGATGAAGATTATCAGCAAACGTCAGGCGATGGCGCTATATCGCCAGCATCCTGAGTCCAGGCTGTTTCGCTTCTGTTCCGGAAAATACGCCTGGTCCGGCAGCGTCTGCCACTATGCAGGGAAGGAAGTGCAGGATATCAGCGGTGTGCTCGCGGTCTTCGTAGAACGTCGTCAGGACCGCGATGGCCCGTATGTCGTCCTGCGCAGCGTCACGCTCAATTAACGTTAATTTAAGGAAAGCTAAATTGTCGAATAAAATACCCCCCGTAAACCACAATATTGCTGAACCCTGGTGGGGGCTTCAACGCGATATCACGCCCTGTTTTGGCGCTCGCCTGGTACAGGAGGGCAATCGGCTGCACTACCTGGCCGACCGCGCCAGCATCACCGGCACCTTCAGCGACGCGGATTTACGCCATCTCGACCAGTCATTTCCTGTGTTGATGAAACAGCTGGAGTTAATGCTCACCAGCGGTGAACTCAATCCCCGCCATCAGCACTGTGTCACGCTCTATGCAAAAGGGCTGACCTGCGAGGCCGACTCCCTCGGCTCGCATGGTTACGTATACCTGGCGATTTATCCGACACCAGCGGCAACCGCGTAAAGCTTCTTACTACTTACCCTCGTTTTACCCATCAACAAAGAGATCCCACTATGCAAACCCAACCACTATCCTCAACGCAGGAGGCTACACCACGCCCGTCACCGTTGGAGATTTGGCAACGGCTTCTGAGCCACCTGTTGGATCATCACTACGGTCTGACGCTTAACGACACGCCGTTTGGCAACGACGGTGTGATTCAGGAGCATATCGACGCAGGTATATCACTGTGCGACGCCGTGAATTTTATTGTGGAGAAGTACGATCTGGTGCGCATCGATCGTCACGGTTTCAGTACAGAAACACAGTTGCCGCGTCTCACCAGTATCGATATTCTCCGCGCCCGCAAAGCCACCGGGTTGATGACTCGCAACGATTACAGAACGGTGACCGACATCACCACCGGTAAATACCGTGGGGGGCATCGATGAAGTTATCCCTGACAGTAGAAGCCGACGCCATCAACGTTCTGGCCCTGAATGCGGGCCGGATCGCTGTGGATATTGACGGCATTGAACTGGCTGCGCTGATCGATGTGGTCTGTGATAACGGGTATTCCCTTCGCGTTGCTGACGAGCCAGGAAAACTGATTGTTGAAGATCCTCTGCCCCCCTCTGCCCGCGTTAACGGCATTCAGTGCAGTACCGCGCATATTACGGAGGAAGACAACGCTCTGCTGTTTACTCTTTCACACCAGTATGAAGACTTTGGTGAGTCGGAATGGATTAGTTACACCGGGTCGGGTTATCTGCTCCACCTGGGTGCGTGGTCATTTCCGGTCTTACGCCTCAAACGTCTCGGTCTGTCGAAAGCCTGTCGTCGGTTAGTGGTGACGCTTATCCGTCGCTACGCCGTTGGCATTGTTCATCTGGATGCCTTTGGCGAAGTGCTGCCCGGCTTTGACGTTTTCGACTGGTAACCCCACCTCAATCACCACAAGGTTTTCACATGCCAGAATTAACCACTGAAACCGCTCTCGATATTTTGATTTGCTTGCTGCAGGACAACATCTGTTGCGACAGCGGGATTATCTTCGATAACGACGAAGTAAATACCGATTCAGCCGTGCTGTTGCCATGGATTGAACAGGCACTCAGGGATGTTCGCGATCTTCAGCGTCTGCAGCAGACCAGTACAGATTAATTACCTGTCCGTACTCATCACTTACCCATAAGCGCCAGCCCTCACCGACTGGCACTTTGCTTTATATAAGGAAATAAATGATGTCAGACCTTACTCTTAACGAACCCGAAGTATTAACCGGCCACACAGACGTTATTTGCTCCACCAGCATTGAGCGCATCGTCACCGGACGTAATGCGGCGCTGGCGCAGATTGAAGTGCTCATGCAACAACTTAGCGATATTGCAACACTGACCCGCAGTATTGGCGGTAAAACCGCTCTGGACTGGGCCATGAAGCAGGAATTCCGCCGTGGTTGCTGGTTGATGGAAAAACCAGAAACAGCGATGAAAGCCATTACCCGTAATCTCGATCGTGGTATATGGCGCGATTTAATGAAAAAGTCAGGGATGCTTTCCATCATGGACGCTCAGGCTCGTGATCAGTGGTACAGAAATCTTGGGGGGGAGAACATTCCTGCAGTCAGCGAAGCCAACATTCTGAGCACTTTTGAGCAACTGTATCTGAATAAAGGTGATGTGTTTGAGCGGGGTGTCATTAACGTCTTCAAAGGGTTGAGCTGGGATTTTAAGACGAACAGCCCCTGTAAATTTGGAGGGAAAATCATCGTCAGTGGGCTAGTCAAATGTGACCGGTGGGGATTTGGGCTTCTCTGGGGCTGGCAACGCGATCGGTTAGCTGACCTTGAGCGGATGCTGATGCTTCTGGACGGAAAACCGGTTCCCGACAACCGTGCCGACGTCACCCGTCGTCTCGCCAATCATATCCATGAAAACAGGCACAGCAATCGTTACGAGGATGAGATGTTTGCAATCAAATACTTTCAGAAGGGAACTGCTCATATCACCTTTAAGCGGCAAGAACTGGTCGATAAGCTGAATGACATCATCGCACGTCACTACCCTGGAATGCTGGCATCCGGACAGTAATCAGGGGCCTGCACATATGTGAAATGTCAGTATCAGTGCAGAGTTAAACAAACCCCTTGCCAGGTTCGCCTGCTTATGGACAATATGATACTGACGTTCCTGGTGCTTTTCTTCTGGTGGTTTGTTACTGGATTCTGTAACGCACTAGGAGCGTCACCAGACAAAGGACCATCATAAAGTATCAACACATCAGCCTGAGGCGAGTATCCCACTTATCGTCACCGATTCGGGTTTCGGATTCATACCAATCGGGAATGAGGGTACAAATGAGGGCATAAATATAATCACATCAAAAATTTTACTTATAAATCATAAAGATAAAACAAAAGATCGATTCCGAGTCCGGCACCACTATTTAAAGAACCCGCCCTTGAGGCGGGTTTTTGCTTTTATAGTTTCTGATAGCTTCCAGCCGATCGTTTTACTCTATTTCTGACCCGCCACCTCTCACAAACACCACACGTAAACTCAATCTCGCCGTTAACAGCCAATTTCAGTAAGCAGACGCCAGGCATCTATATAAAAATGGGATTCATCGTAACGGGACGTACAGCGGTGGACGATCTTGGGGTGGGTAGCAGGGAAAGTTTTTACGTGGAGCTGGATTGCCTGATGCGCTTTGGCAGGCCGGATAAGGCGGTGTGCCGCATCCGGCAGGTTTCATTTCACACAGACGCAAAAAAGCCCATCCGGCAGGACGGGCTTCTTCACTTTATTTGATGCCTGGCAGTTTATGGCGGGCGTCCTGCCCGCCACCCTCCGGGCCGTTGCGGCGCAACGTTCAAATCCGCTCCCGGCGGATTTGTCCTCCTCAGGAGAGCACTCACCGACAGACAACAGATAAAACAAAAGGCCCGGTCTTTCGACCGGGCCTTTCGCTTTTATTTGATGCCTGGCAGTTCCCTACTCTCGCATGGGGAGACCCCACACTACCATCGGCGCTACGGCGTTTCACTTCTGAGTTCGGCATGGGGTCAGGTGGGACCACCGCGCTACAGCCGCCAGGCAAA
>NZ_JAPPTE010000035.1:0-28241 GCF_026719375.1 Citrobacter sp. W9
AGGGAACGTTTCCTGCCCGCTGATTGCGTCACTGCAAGACGGAACGAAGCTCGCTGCATCGGCGCGGGGGAGTCACGGGGTGACTACGCCTTAGCGTGCTTTATTTTCCGAATTCTGAGACGACCCCTTTAAGGATAAAACAATGCGACGTTGTCTGCGGATAGTGTGGGGAACTCTGTTTATTTTCGCCTTTGCGGTACAGGCGGAAACAAAGGTTTATGGCGAACAACGCGTCAGCGGCTGGTGGAACTGGCTAAAAGACGATGTCTCGCAAACCTGGAATCAGCCGCAAAACTACGACCTGTATCTGCCATTTCTCAGCTGGCACAACCGCTTTATGTACGATAAAGAGAAAACCGATAACTACAATGAGATGCCGTGGGGCGGGGGATTTGGTGTCTCAAGATATAACGAAGAAGGTAACTGGAGCTCACTCTACGCGATGATGTTTAAGGATTCGCACAACGAGTGGCAGCCGATTATCGGCTACGGCTGGGAGAAGGGCTGGTATCTGGACAGTAGTCGCGATTTTCGCCTGGGGCTTGGGGTGACCGCCGGGATCACCGCCCGAGAAGACTTCGCCAACTACGTACCGCTACCGATTATTTTGCCGCTCTTTTCCGCCAGCTATCGCCGCCTGAGCGTGCAGTTCACCTATATTCCCGGCACCTACAATAACGGCAACGTGCTGTTTGCGTGGCTGCGCTACGGTTTTTAAGAGGGCATCAAATCGTAATCACCTTTTTCACCAGCGAATTGGACAGCGCTAGCATTGAAATTAACACCGAGGCGATGAACGTCAGGACAATCAGCATTAACTTGGTTCCCAGCGAGCTAATTGGGATAAGCGCGGTCAGCAGATGAAAAACGGAGTAGTGAAGAATATAGACGCCGGTCATCGTTTTGCTGATAGTCGCCAGAATGGTCTCTTTAAACTCGCTGTTTTTACGAAACCGCACGCCGTTGGCGGCAATCACCAGCGCCACCACCAAAATATAAATTTGTGATCCGGTAAGAATGAACGCATTTCTGTCAGCCTTAAACAGGGCGAAGAAGAAATGGCGCTCGTAAAACCAGGTGAAGAGATAAATAAACGGAATGGCGATCATCGCGCCTTTCACCACTCTCTCGCGGGTCAGCCAACTGGCGACCAGCGGATCGCTGAACAGCTGGCCGGTCAGGTAAAACAGCAGCCAGGTCCACAAACGGTACTGCGGGGCCAGGCTCAGCGCATGAACATCAGGATACAGCGCGGACAGCAGATCGTAGCCATATGAGAGCAACAGCAGCGCAAATACCACGCCGAAAAATAGCTTGCGTCGCTGGCTGAGCCACTCGATAAGCGGATGAAAGGTGTAAATCACAATAAAGGCAAAAACAAACCACGGCTGGATAAGATAACCGCGCTGGTAGGGTTCCCAGAGATAGTACACTGTCATCCAGAACAGGAAGACGATAACTACGCTTTTGATTTTACCCATTTGCCACTGCGCATCGTGCCGTGACTGCGAATCCAGATAGCCCGCCACCACAAAAAACAGCGGCGTGGCTATGGTCGAAATAAACGTCAGAAAACCGAGGATCCAGTGATAGTCGTAATCATAGTGATCCCGGGTGTTATAAATGGTGAAGAAGGTCACCGCCGTCATGCATCCCAGCGTTTTAATAATATTTAATCCGGTACTGTTCATTATTGTGGCTTCATATCCTTAGAGCCTATCCCATTAGGCTATTTTATTTGCCATTTTGGTCCTGGGCAGTGCTCACAAGCCTCACGTACTGCGTGTACGCTTCGGTTGTTGCGCGCTGTCCGTGCCCAAACTGGCTGCAACAATATACGCCTACTGGGATAGGCTCTTATTATGGAAACAGGCGTAAATCACTGGCAGAACCAGCAGCGTCAGAATAGTAGCAAAACCCAGACCAAACATAATAACTACCGCCATACTCTGGAAGAAGACATCCAATAATAAAGGGGCCAGACCGAGAACGGTGGTGAAGGCGGTCAGCAGAATAGGGCGCAGACGCGAGGTGGCGGCATAAATAATGGCTTCCTGCTGCGCTTTTTCCTGCTTCTGCTGCTCAATTTCCTCAACCAGCACGATGCCGTTACGAATCAACATCCCGCTCAGGCTAAGCAAGCCTATCAATGCCATAAAGCCAAAAGGAATACCGGTAATCAAAAAGCCTGGCGTTACGCCAATCAGCGCCAGCGGCACCGTCAGCCAGATAGCGATCGCGTTTTTCAGCGAGCTGAACATCAGCACAGTGATAACAAACATCACCAGGTAACCCAGCGGCAGGGTGGTGAACAACCCCTGCTGCGCTTCGCGGGAATTCTCCGCGTCGCCGCCCCACTCAATACTGTAGCCGTGCGGTAGGGCGAGGGCATCGATTTGCGGCTTCACGCGCGCCAGAATATCGCCTGAGGTTTGATTGCTCAGCGGATCGGGGTCGGTCTGCACGGTCAGTACGCGGCTGCGGTCGCGGCGCAGGATCAAAGGATCTTCCCACTCGAGATTAAAGCCGCTGACCACGTTACTGAGCGGGATATACTGCTGGCGGTTTTGGCTCCAGACCAGCACATTATTCAGGTGGTTAGCATCCTGGCGCTCGGCGGCTGGTGGGCGAACCACCACCGGCAGCAGGTCAGCCCCTTCGCGATAGAGTCCCGCACGGCTACCAGAGAAATTCATCTCCAGCGCGTTATCGATATCCTGTTTATCTACTCCCAGTTCGCGGCCTAAGCTGGCGGAATATTGTGGGCGGATAACCTTGCTGCGGTTCTGCCAGTCGTTGCGCACGCCGTCGGTGGCCGGGTCTGCGGAGAGAATATCGCCCACCTGGCTGGCGAGCAGGCGCAGGCGGTCGGGATCCGGGCCTTTGATGCGCACTTCAATGGCGCTATCGCCGGAAGGGCCGAACATCACGCGTTTGCTGCTGGCATTAACCTGCGGATAGTTGCGCGCAATATAGCTGTCAACATGCTGCGTCAGAGCGTTAATACTGCGCTGGTCGTCCATGCGTACCATGATCTGCGCGTAGTTGCTGTATTGCCGTTGCCCGCTGTAGGTGAGGATAAAACGCATACTGCCCTGACCAACGGTGGCGATGGTGGTGACAACGCCCGGCTGGCCGTTAATCGAGGTTTCAATATCGCTGGCCATCTTTTCGGTTGTCGCAATATCAGTGCCATAGGGAAGCCAGAGGTCAACAAAGAAGATAGGCGTGTTCGATGAGGGGAAAAAGTTCTGCCGCACCGAGCCGAATCCCCATATTGAAGCTGCCAGCAGCGCCGCCATGACGGTCAGGGTGATCGCTTTGCGCATCAGTAGGGTGTGCAGAATCTGCTGATAAATGCGATAAAAGCGCCCGCTGTAGGGGTCGGTATCCGAGGTTTCAGCAGGCGGCTGTTGCCCTTTGAACAGCCACCATTTAATCAGTACTGGCGTGATGGTTAACGCTGAGAACCAGCTCAGCATGAGTGAAATCAGCAGCACCTGGAGCAGTGATTTGCAGTATTCTCCGGTGGAGTCCTGCGACAGGCCAATCGGCGCAAAGGCGAGAATAGCAATCACCGTCGCCCCCAGCAGCGGCAGCGCCGAGCGGCGAATCACATAATTAATCGCCGTGAGCAGCGTCGACCCCTGCTGGCGGGCAATGAGTACCCCTTCGACGATGACGATGGCATTATCGACCAGCATACTCAGGGCGATAATCAGCGCCCCCAGCGAGATACGCTGTAGCTCGATGCCCCACAGATACATAATCAGCAGCGTACCGAGCACGTTAAGCGCTAACGACAGGGCAATAATGATACCGCTGCGCACGCCCATAAAGATCAGCAGCACGCCGACGACAATGGCCAGTGCCATCAGGAAGTTAGTGATAAAGCCGTTCACCGAGTGAGCCACTTCTGCAGCCTGGTCGTAGAACAGGTCAATTTTGATCCCTGCCGGTTTTTCCGCCGACATCTGATCCAGTTTGCTTTCCAGCGCGCGACCAACGTCAATGACGTTGACGCCGGGAATAAACGACACCCCCATAGTGACCGCCTGGCGGCCATTAGCGTGATAAATGCTGGAAGGAGATTCGCTGAGTCCGCGCGATAGCGTGGCAATATCGCGCAATCGCGTCGCTGAACCTGAGCCGTGCGGGCTGATTAACAAATCGCCCAGCTCGTCGAGATTTTCAAACTCCCCCGTTGGATGCAGGCGAATTGACTCGCTGTCGGATTTAATCTCACCGGCGTTAGACACTACGTTCAAGCGACTGAGGATTGCCGCCAGTTGGTTGAGCGTGATACCGCGGGCGGTCATTTTTGCCAGCGAGATATCGATATTGATTTGTTGTGGGATCGCACCGCCGATAGCGACTTTGCCAACGCCGGGAACCAGCACCAGTTCGCGCCTGAGCTGCTCGGCGTAGCGGACCAGCTCAGGGTTGGTAAAGCTCTCGCCGGAGATAGCAAAGAAGAAGCCAAAGACATCGCCAAAATCGTCGTTCACAAAGGGGGAGGCCACGCCGGGCGGGAACATCCGGGCGGCGTCTCCTACCCGACGGCGCAGCTCATCCCAGATTTGCGGCAGCTCGCTGGAGTGATAATTCGAGGCGATATTGACGGTGATTTGCGACAGACCATTGGAGGAAATTGAGCTGACGTTGTCCAGATAGGGCAGCTGTTGCAGCGCGTTCTCCAGCGGCAGGGTGACTTCTTCCTCAACCTGCTGCGCCGAGGCTCCCGGATAGTGGGTGATGACCACGGCGGTCTTGATGGTAAACGCCGGGTCTTCCAGGCGACCGATATTCAGCAGGGCGAAAATACCCCCGATGCCCAGCAGTAAAATAGTCAGCCAGACGCGAATCGGGTTGTTAATAAACTGACGAGAGATATCCATTACAAACCTCGTTCACGCGTCCAGATTCGAACCGGTTGCTGCGCATGCAGTTCACTGACGCCTGCCGCCACGACGCGCTCGCCGACGCTAAGCCCTTCGGTAATGACCACTCCCTGAGAGGTGACCTGGCCGACGCCAACTTTTCTGTCCTCAAGCTGTAGCTGTTCGCCTTCGCCTTTAACTACCCAGACGTGGGGCTCATTGCGCTGGCGATTATCCGGATTAAATACCGCTTCAACCGGCACCACGACGGCTTTATCGCCCGCGCTGGCGGGCAGGTTTGCCAGATTGACCGTCACGGTCCCACTCACGCCGCCCACTGACGGAAAATCGGCCGGGCGCGGCATGGTTAAAATGATCTGCCAGGTCAGAGTGTTGCTGTCGCTGCTACCGGTATGTTCTTTATATTCGGCGGTGAACTGACGGTCCGGCATAGAGTTGATTTTCACCACCGGACGATACTGCGCATTGCGGATATCAATAGTCGTAAAAAGATTCTCCGGAATGCTGAACACCACGTCGAGCAGATCGGTTCGCGTCAGGGTGACGATCGGCTGTCCGGCGGCGACAACCTGGTGATTACGGATCGGGACGCTGGCGGCAATACCGCTAAACGGCGCGGTGAGCGTCATTTGACTTAGCTCTTCGCGGGCGATTTTTAGCGCAGCGTTGGCGGAATCACGGTTGGCCCGCTGGATATCCATTTCCGCTTTTGAAATGGCCTGGCGACCGGCCAGCGTCTGGAAGCGGTCGAACTGCCGCTGAGCGAGGGTTGCTGCGGTCTGCCGTTCGTTGACGCGTTGCTGCGCTTCCCGGGCGTTGAGCCGGGCGAGCGCTTGCCCCTGAGAGATACTGGCTCCCTGACGCACATCAAGGGATTCAATCTGTCCGCCGCGTTTGAACGACAGATCGGTAGAATCCCCGGATTCAATACGGGCAGGAAAAATGCGCTGCTGTGAATCACCAATGGCGACGACATCCGCAACTTTTACCATCCGCGGCAGCGGGGTAACTTGCGGTGCTTTCTGATCGCAAGCCGTTGTTATTAAAATAACAACGGGAATGAGAGAAAAATAACGGTTCACTGTATTCCCCTCGGTGCTAAAGGTTTTATTTTACATATTTTTCACAAATGCCGGCTTTATTCAGCCAGCGCTGAGACCACTAAATAGGTAAATAACCCGGAAGCCGTACAGGCGATTATTGCCAGGGCAATAAACAGGCTCAGGCGAAACAGGCTGTAGCCGAACATTGCTCCTCCTCTGGTATCAACCTTGTGCTAAGTAGATTCTTATCTACATAATTGTTGAATGGTTTTTAGAGGCGCGCAGGCCTCTGATAATGAGCATAGTCGTTGAAAAAAGGAAATGTTAAAAAGAGTAAAATTTGCGGTAATGTTGACGATTTTGCTGGGTTTTCAGTTGAATTGTCTGAGGTCGACTGAGTCTGTGATATTTTTCAATATATTAATTGGCATCTTAATAATGTTAATCGCCGTGTGCTACGTTTAATTATACCCATCATACTTCGAATCGAGATTTCTTCCTCAGCGCCATTGTCTGCGCTGTTTTCACCACCTTTTTTTATAGGTAATAAAAGGATTGTCTCTATGTATAAAAATATCCTCGTCCCGGTTGATGTGTTTGAAACCGGCCTTGCGGACAAGGCTTTGTCCCATGCTCAATTCCTCGCGCAAAGCTCCTCCGGGCAGATTCATTTACTCAACGTCATCCCGACATTTTCTCCTGCACTGACGCGCGGATTTATTTCCGATGCGCGAAAAATGGAAGACTATCTGGTTAATAATTCAAAAGAAAAACTCGCTGAACTCATCAATAAACTCTCTCTGAAGGAAAGCGATGTCCAGATTCATATTCGCAGCGGCAACGTCCGCGATGAAGTGACGAAACTGGCAGATGAACTGAAGGCGGATGTGGTGATCATTGGCTCACGCAATCCCAATATTCAAACCCATCTGTTGGGTTCAGAGGCGGCAAGTATCGTGCGTTATGCCCATGTGCCGGTTTTTGTGGTGCGCTAAGGGCAGCCTGAGGCTGTCCTGATTTCCGTTACAGGAGTGAGGAGATAACTATGAATACAGAAAAACCGGGCGGCCCGTTTTATCAGCTCTCCGTGGATGAAACCCTGACCAGCACCAACAGCACTCCCGATGGCATCAGCAGCGCTGAAGCGACGGCGCGCTTACAGCAGTACGGTGAAAATGCGCTACCGCAAAAAGCGGGTAAACCGGCATGGCTGCGTTTTCTGGCGCATTTTAATGATGTGCTGATTTACGTCTTGCTGGCGGCGGCGCTATTGACGGCGGTGATGGGCCACTGGGTCGATACTCTGGTGATCCTCGGCGTGGCGGTGATCAACGCCCTGATTGGTCATATTCAGGAGAGTAACGCCGAAAAATCGCTCCAGAGCATTCGCAATATGCTCTCCAGCGAAGCGGTGGTGGTTCGTCAGGGGAATCATGAAACCATTCCGACCACGGCGCTGGTTCCCGGCGATATCGTGGTGATCCGCGCCGGCGACCGCATTCCAGCAGACCTGCGGGTTATCGAAGCGCATAACCTACGGGTGGAAGAGGCGATTCTGACCGGTGAATCAACGGTGGTGGAGAAAAGTACCGAAGCGCTTAGCGGCGAACTGCCGTTGGGTGACCGGACGAACCTGTTGTTCTCAGGCACCACGGTAAGCTCCGGCGGTGGCAAAGGCCTGGTGGTGGCAACCGGTGGCGATACCGAGCTGGGCCACATTAACCAGATGATGGCGGATATCGAGAAACACCGTACTCCGCTGTTGGTGCAGATGGATAAGCTCGGCAAAGCCATCTTTATCATCATTCTGGTGATGATGGCTGCGCTATTCGTCTTTAGCCTGCTGTTCCGCGATATGCCGGTTTCTGAACTGATGCTGTCGCTGATTAGCCTGGCGGTGGCGTCGGTACCGGAAGGGCTGCCGGCGATTATCTCGATTATCCTCTCGCTTGGCGTGCAAACCATGGCCCGGCAGAAGGCGATTATCCGCAAGCTGCCGACGGTCGAAACGCTAGGGGCGATGACGGTTATTTGCTCGGATAAAACCGGGACGCTGACCATGAACGAGATGACGGTTAAGGCCGTTATCACCGCCGATAAAGTCTATCGGGTGGAAGGGGACAGCTACGAGCCGGTGGGGAATATTCACCCGATCGATGAGCCGGACCCGATAACCGTCGCGCCGGGCACGCTGCTGGAGCGCTATCTGCGCACCATCGACCTGTGTAACGACAGCCAGCTAATCAAAGATGAAAGCGGGTTGTGGAAAATCACTGGCGGCCCTACGGAAGGGGCGCTGAAGGTGCTGGCGGCGAAAGTGACGCTTTCGCCGGCGAGCACCGAACTGCGCAGTAAGATCCCCTTTGATTCGCAATACAAATATATGTCAACGCTGTACCGCATCGGCAATGAGGAGACGATTTTAATTACCGGTGCGCCAGATGTGCTGTTCCGCCTGTGTCAGCATCAGCAAACCGACCATGGGCTGGAGCCGCTGGACCAGCCGTATTGGGAAGCGAAAATTGAAGAGTACGCGCGGGAAGGGCTGCGCATGGTGGCGGCAGCGTGGAAACCGGCGGCTGACGGGCAAACCGAACTCACCCATCAGGATTTGCAGCATGGCGTCATTCTGTTAGGGATCGCCGGGATGATGGACCCGCCGCGACCAGAGGCCATTACCGCTATCGGCGACTGCCTGCAGGCGGGGATCCGCGTGAAGATGATCACCGGGGACCACCCGCAAACGGCGATGAGTATCGGCAAGATGCTGGGGATCGGCAACGCCGGGAACGCCATTACCGGGCGCGAGCTGGAGGTGATGGACGATACCCAACTGAGTGAAGCGGCGCAGAAATTCGATATTTTTGCCCGTACCAGTCCGGAAGATAAGTTCCGTCTGGTTCAGGCGCTGCAAAGCAGGAAAGAGGTGGTCGGGATGACCGGTGATGGGGTGAACGACGCCCCGGCGCTGAAGCAGGCCGATGTTGGTATCGCGATGGGCATCAAGGGCACCGAAGTGACCAAAGAGGCCGCTGATATGGTGCTGACCGATGATAACTTCGCCACCATCGCCAGTGCAGTCAGGGAAGGGCGGCGGGTTTACGATAACCTGAAGAAAACGATCTTGTTCATTATGCCAACCAACCTGGCGCAGGGGTTGTTAATCATTATCGCGCTGCTGGCGGGGAATTTGATTCCGCTGACGCCGGTGTTGATTTTGTGGATGAACATGGCGACGTCGGCCACGCTGTCGTTTGGTCTGGCGTTCGAAGCCGGTGAAAAGAACATCATGCGCCGTCCGCCGCGCGATCCTAAGCTGCATGCGATGGACGGCTTTGCCATCTGGCGGGTAATTTTTGTCGGTTCGATGATCGCCGTGAGCGCCTTTGTGCTGGAGGCCTGGCTACAGCCGCGAGGCTACTCACCTGAGTTTATCCGCACCGTACTGTTGCAGACGCTGGTCACCGCACAGTGGTTTTATATGCTCAACTGCCGGGTGGCGGATGGTTTCTCACTGAGCAAAGGGCTGCTGGCGAACCGGGGTATCTGGATTGTCAGCGGCGTGTTGCTGGTGCTGCAACTGCTGATTATCTACGCGCCGTTTATGCAGATGCTGTTCGGTACCGAAGCGCTGCCGTTCCGCTACTGGGTGATCACCTTTATTATCGGTTTTGTGATGTTCCTGATTGTGGAAATTGAGAAGCCGCTGACGCGCAAGTGGCGCACGGCCTGAGTCATTCCCGGAGGCGGTGCTGCGCACCTGTCCGGGCTACCAGACAGCCGCATAATCGGTAGCCCGGACAGACGCAGCGCGCCGCCACCGTGGAAAACCAAAAAACAAAAGCCGACGCATAACGCGTCGGCTTTTCCGTTTCAGACAAAGAACACGATCTTAATCGATCAATCTTTGAGTTTAACCGGGTTATTACGATAGGCCGCCAGCTTCGCGCGCATCCAGCTGCTGCTGTTGTTATTGACCGCGCTCACCACGCCAGTGGTGGCACCGCCGCCGACCTGCACATGGAAAATACCGCGTGACGGGAAATCCACATATTTTGGTTCAGTGAAATCCCACTCATGACGCTTGAAGGGGTCGGTTCCGGCTGAGGGCGAAATGACACCCTAAGCGTTAGCTCTGTGTCGTTGCACGATGTCAGCGACGGTATTCTTGCTGATACCGAGCTCGCGTGCGATCCAGCGATAGCTGCGTCCCTCGGCCCTCATCGCAACCACCTTAGGCAAAAGTCGGTCTGATTTTGGTCGCACTCCGGCCTGACGACCAAGCCTCTTACCACGTGCCTTCGCAACAGCAAGGCCTGACTTGACCCGCTCGCTGATGAGATCCCGCTCAAACTCCGCAATGCCGGAAAGAAACGTCGCCAGCATTCGTCCATACGGCGACGAAAGATCGAACGCCATTCCATTCATGGCTATCACGGAAACCTTCCAGTTCTCCAGTTCACGTAGCGTATTGAGCAGATCGAGCGTCGAGCGCCCCCACCGGGAAAGCTCAGTGACCAGGATTGCATCAATTTGTCTGGACTGGGCAAGCGCCAGGACTTTCTTTCGCTCGGCCCGGTCGAGTTTAGTTCCTGAACCTGTTTCCTTAAATATTCCCACCACGTCGTAGCCGGCACGGCCGGCGAAGGCTCGCAGATCAAATTCCTGGCGTTCACAAGACTGATCCGCTGTTGAAACCCGGCAGTAAATGGCGGCACGATGTCCCAATTGAACCCTCCTGGATTTTTGTATCGGAACGCCCTGATTTATATGGGCTGGCTGTTGTCCAAAACAGACTATACTTCAAAAGGGACGAATTTGTATGTCACGACGCCATATTTTCACCGAACGGCAGCGAGCAGCGCTGTTCGATCTGCCCACGGACGAACTGTCGCTACTGAAGTTCTACACGCTGGGCGATGATGACCTGGAAAACATTAGGCAGCGCCGCAGACCGGAAAACAGGATTGGCTTTGCCCTGCAACTTTGTGCCTTACGATATCCGGGCCGTGCACTGGCTCCTGGTGAGATGATCCCGCGTGAAGTCCTTTCCTTCGTCGGTGCTCAGCTTGGAGTTCCGGCTGATGCGCTTCTCACTTATGCCACACGGCGCCAAACCCGTCAGCAGCACATGGACACGCTGCGCGAAATTTACGGCTACAAGACCTTCACGGGCCGTGGTGCCCGTGATCTGCGGGAGTGGACTTTCGGCCAGGCCGAAGATGCCAGATCAAACGAGGATCTTGCTCATCGTTTTATTGTGCGGTGTCGGGAAACTTCCACCATTCTGCCCGCAGTATCGACAATCGAGCGCTTGTGCGCGGATGCTCTGGTCGCCGCTGAGCGGCGGATTGAAACGCGGATTGCGGAAAATTTAACAGCGGATGTTCGCGATCACCTGGACAAACTTCTGAGTGAAATGCTCGCCGGCAATATCAGTCGTTTCATCTGGCTTCGCAACTTCGAGGTTGGTAACAACTCGGCTGCTGCTAACCGTTTGCTCGACAGGCTCGAATTTCTGCGTACCCTGAATATCAATCATAGTGCTTTGGCCAGCATACCTGCCCATCGCATTGCCCGGCTGCGTCGGCAGGGTGAACGCTACTTCACCGACGGTTTGCGTGACATCACTTCGGACCGCCGCTGGGCGATCCTTGCCGTCTGTGTTGTGGAGTGGGAAGCGGCGATTGCTGATGCCATAGTCGAAACCCATGACAGGATCGTAGGAAAAACCTGGCGGGAAGCGAAGCGCCAGCATGACGAAACAATTTCCGGCTCTAAAGCCACACTCACGGATACGATCCGTACCTTCACCGCGCTGGGAGCTTCGTTGCTTGAGGCCCGCAGTGACGGAACCCCGCTGGAGATGGCTGTCGCCAGTTCGGTTGCATGGGACCGGCTCGCTCAACTGGTAGCGACAGGGACTCAACTCAGCAACACGCTAGCCGATGAGCCTCTTGCATATGTCGGGCAGGGATACCATCGCTTTCGTCGTTATGCGCCCCGCATGTTGCGCTGTCTGAAGCTCGAAGCCGCGCCGGTCGCCGGACCATTGGTAGCAGCAGCTTTGTCGATCGGAGAGATGAAAGGTGTTGCATCGCCAGAAAGGCGTTTCCTGCGGCCCAGCTCCAAATGGAACCGTCATTTACGAGCTCAGGAAAAAGGAGATACCCGTCTTTGGGAAGTGGCGGTACTCTTTCACCTCCGGGATGCTTTTCGTTCCGGAGATGTCTGGCTCGCTCATTCGCGCCGCTATGGTGACCTCAAGCAGGTACTGGTGCCGATGATCGCGGCGCAGGAAAATGCAAAACTGGCCGTGCCTTCCAACCCACAGGATTGGCTGGCAGACAGAAAGGCGCGACTCACGATCGCTCTTAAGCGGCTGGCCCGGGCTGCCCGTAACGGCACTATTCCGCACGGTAGCATAGAAGATGGAACGTTGCGGATCGACAGGTTGACAGCAGACGTGCCGGATGGTGCCGAGGCACTCATACTGGATCTGTATCGCCGAATGCCGTCCGTTCGGATTACCGACATGCTGCTTGAAGTTGATGCAGCCCTTGGTTTCACAGATGCGTTTACCCATCTGAGAACCGGGGCTCCATGTCGCGACCGGATCGGTCTGCTCAACGTCCTGCTCGCTGAAGGGCTCAATCTGGGCCTGCGTAAGATGGCGGAAGCTACAAACACGCATGATTACTGGCAGCTCTCACGCCTTGCCCGCTGGCATGTTGAAAGCGAAGCCATGAACCAGGCATTGGCAATTGTGGTGGCCGCGCAGGGTAAACTGCCGATGTCACGCGTCTGGGGGATGGGCACGTCAGCATCGAGCGATGGTCAGTTTTTCCCGACAGCGCGGCATGGCGAAGTCATGAACATGGTCAATGCCAAATATGGTTCTGTTCCCGGCCTCAAAGCGTATACTCACGTAAGCGACCAGTTCGCGCCATTCGCTTGTCAGTCGATCCCGGCGACCGTGAGCGAGGCACCGTATATTCTCGATGGACTACTGATGAACGAGGTCGGTCGCCATGTTCGCGAACAGTATGCCGATACAGCAGGATTCACCGACCATTTGTTCGGAGCCAGTAGCCTGCTCGGCTACAATCTCGTTCTGCGAATCAGGGATCTGCCATCGAAGCGGTTGTACGTATTTAATCCCGATACGACCCCCAGGGAGTTACGCAAGTTGGTAGGTGGAAAAGCCCGGGAGGATCTTATCGTTGCGAACTGGCCTGATATTTTCCGTTGTGCCGCGACGATGACCGCTGGCAAAATCAGGCCCAGCCAACTCCTGCGCAAGCTCGCTTCTTACCCACGACAAAACAACCTTGCAGTTGCGCTTCGTGAAGTTGGTCGTATTGAACGGACCCTTTTCATTATTGAGTGGATCCTGGATACGGACATGCAGCGGCGTGCTCAGATCGGTCTTAACAAGGGAGAGGCCCACCATGCGCTCAAAAATGCGCTCCGTATCGGGAGGCAGGGGGAAATTCGCGATCGCACGACAGAGGGGCAGCACTACCGAATCGCTGGGCTCAATTTATTGACTGCGGTGATCATTTACTGGAATACCGTCCATCTTGGTCATGCCGTCACGGAGCGGCGGAACGAAGGGTTGGATGTTCCCCCTGAATTTCTTCCCCACATATCCCCATTGGGCTGGGCGCACATTCTACTGACTGGCGAATATCTTTGGCCCAAGGAACCGAAAGCTTAGGGTGTCATTTCGCCCTCAGCCGGAACCGACCCCAGGAAGTCAGGATTACGTAATTGTGAGTTATGCACATTAATGTTAAAATTCATGATTTTTTATGTTGATTTTGTGTTAAATCATGAGGGATTGATGGGGGAAGACAAAATAAAATGTTAATTAATGGTGGTTTTAAATCATATTATTTAACCATTTGATAACATTTCAGGGGTTTTAGGTGATGCCCGAATACAGCGAATTTAAGTCATAAAATTAATTTTTTATTTCGCATGTCTCATTAGTAATTTTTATCACCATAGATAAGTCTGCTGACCGGGGAACCAGCATGCGGAAAAAAGATATGTGATTTGCAGGGGTATACACCGATACGTGCATCAGCGACTGACAACGTCTCTTACTGGTAATGAGGAGCAGGGTGGAAAAATACTTTTTCTGCAAAGTCGTGAACCCCATCTGGGGGTGTTATCTGCCTTCACAGAGATGTTGCCGGAACACAATAATGAACAGGCCGGATTATGCTATCCGGCCTGTTGTGTCAACTTGGTGATTTTTCGACAAATAGATTGAGATGGTAGCGGTAGCTGTCGAGGAACCGGGATTTACATGCATCATTCATACTGCCGGTGACCTGTTCAACGTCCACTTTCCGCCCTTGTGAGTTCATCTGGGCCAGACTTAATGCAATAAAATCAAAATCTTTTGGATGAAACTTTTCTACGTGGTGTATTGCCTGCATATTCCTCCCTTTTAATCGCCATGAAGAGTAAGGTTTATGCTCTGCTATTTTCAGTATGGCCCAGCCTCTCGATATTCTCCTGCAGAGTCGCGAAAACTGTGAGGCCAGCCGCAGATTTTGTACTTTAGGGCGTTTCCTGCCGCCGCAATCCGCCTGTCAGGCCGTCTGGTGGAGGTAAATGCTGCCATGAAGTTGCAACCCAGAATGATTGAGCTGTCATCAGGCGTATGTTTTATTTTTTTATGGCTTTGTTGAATAAATCAGATTTCGGGTAAGTCTCCCCCGTAGCGGGTTGTGTTTTCAGGCAATACGCACGCTTTCAGGCATACCTGCTTTCGTCATTTTGTTCAGCGCTCGTACCAGGGCCATAGCCTCCGCAACCTGACCATCGTAGTCACGCAGCGTCAGTGAACCCCCGAACAGCTGTTTTACCCGGTACATCGCCGTTTCCGCTATCGAGCGACGGTTGTAATCTGTTGTCCATTTCCACCGCGCATTACTCCCGGTCATTCGCTGATTAGCCACTGCACGGTTACGGTCTGCATATTCACCGGGCCAGTAACCCGCACCTTTTCGGGGAGGGATAAGCGCGCTGATTTTCTTACGCCGCAGTTCATCGTGACAGAGCCGGGTGTCGTAAGCGCCGTCTGCCGATGCTGCCCTGATTTTTCTGTGAGTCTGCCGGATAAGACCCGGGAAGGCTTCTGAGTCCGTCACATTGTTCAGCGACAGGTCAGCGCAGATGATTTCATGTGTTTTACTGTCAACGGCGAGATGCAGCTTACGCCAGATACGGCGGCGTTCCTGGCCATGCTTTTTGACTTTCCACTCGCCTTCACCGAAGACCTTCAGCCCGGTGGAATCAATTACCAGGTGTGCGATTTCACCCCGGGTGGGCGTTTTGAAACTGACATTAACCGACTTTGCCCGCCTGCTGACACAGCTGTAATCCGGGCAGCGTAGCGGAACGTTCATCAGAGAAAAAATGGAATCAATAAAGCCCTGCGCAGCGCGCAGGGTCAGCCTGAATACGCGTTTAATGACCAGCACAGTCGTGATGGCAAGGTCAGAATAGCGCTGAGGTCTGCCTCGTGAAGAAGGTGTTGCTGACTCATACCAGGCCTGAATAGCTTCATCATCCAGCCAGAAAGTTATGGAGCCACGGTTGATGAGGGCTTTATTGTAGGTGGGCCAGTTGGTGATTTTGAACTTTTGCTTTGCCACGGAACGGTCTGCGTTGTCGGGAAGATGCGTGATCTGATCCTTCAACTCAGCAAAAGTTCGATTTATTCAACAAAGCCTTTTTTTATATACGATCTGACGAATTCAGCAGAAGGAAACTCATCATTCGTGACGAAATAAAAATTAGTTTCCCCATTAATATAGAAATGAGTGTTTACTCACAGAAAGAAAATCAGGAGTAATTATTCTGAAGACAGATAATACAGAAGTCGTACAGCGCATTTAACTCACTTCTCAGGAGGTTAATCACTCTCTATTTGTGGACAACCGACATGTCTTAAGGCTCTGGAATAACGTGTTGATATTTCGATGCGTAGCATGCAGCGGAATATTACCGGATCAATAAAGCAGGAAGAGGCGTTTTAATTCTTTCCGCAGGATGATAGTAGGGTGACTGCCATGTCTGATTATAATGAAAAAAGTGCGATCTCCGCACTTCTCGCAGGTCATTGTTCCGATCCATTTTCCGTGCTTGGCATGCACTCAACCGATGCGGGTCTGGAAGTGCGCGCATTATTACCCGATGCCACCGATGTATGGGTGATTGAACCGAAAACCGGGCGCAAAGTCGGTAAACTCGAATGCCTCGACACACGCGGGTTCTTTAGCGGCGTTCTGCCGCGCCGGAAAAATCCTTTTCGTTACCAGCTGGCCGTCACCTGGCACGGTCAGCAAAACCTGATTGACGACCCCTATCGCTTTGGCCCGCTGCTGCAGGAGCTTGATGCCTGGCTGCTCGCTGAAGGGACTCATCTGCGGCCCTACGAGACGCTGGGAGCCCATGCCGACACCATGGACGGCGTCACCGGGACGCGTTTTTCCGTCTGGGCGCCGAACGCCCGTCGTGTGTCGGTGGTCGGACAGTTCAACTACTGGGACGGCCGCCGCCACCCGATGCGTCTGCGCAAAGAGTCCGGCATCTGGGAGCTGTTTGTCCCCGGCGCGCATAACGGCCAGCTGTATAAGTTCGAGCTGATTGACGCCCACGGCCACCTGCGGGTGAAATCCGACCCGTATGCCTTTGAGGCACAGATGCGCCCGGAAAGCGCGTCGCTTATCTGCGGCATGCCGGAAAAGGTCGAACAGCCACAGTCCCGTCAGCAGGCCAACCAGTTTGATGCACCGATTTCGATTTATGAAGTGCACCTTGGCTCGTGGCGCCGCCACGCCGATAACCATTTCTGGCTCAGCTACCGCGAGCTGGCGGACCAGCTGGTGCCTTACGCGAAGTGGATGGGCTTCACCCATCTGGAGCTGCTGCCGGTAAACGAACATCCGTTCGACGGCAGCTGGGGCTATCAGCCCACCGGGCTGTACGCGCCGACCCGCCGTTTTGGTACCCGTGAAGACTTCCGCTACTTCCTGAATGCTGCCCATGCCGCGGGTCTGAACGTGATCCTCGACTGGGTGCCGGGCCACTTCCCGTCGGATGACTTTGCGCTGGCATCGTTCGACGGCACCGCGTTGTATGAACACAGCGACCCGCGAGAAGGTTATCACC
The DNA here is from genome assembly GCF_026719375.1 of Citrobacter sp. W9. NCBI lineage: Bacteria > Pseudomonadati > Pseudomonadota > Gammaproteobacteria > Enterobacterales > Enterobacteriaceae > Citrobacter > Citrobacter sp. W9. The sequence goes on from NZ_JAPPTE010000035.1 coordinate 17,138, forward strand.
AGGACTGGAATACGCTGATCTACAACTACGGTCGCCGTGAAGTCAGCAACTTTCTGGTCGGGAACGCGCTGTACTGGATTGAACGCTTCGGGATCGACGCCCTGCGCGTGGATGCGGTTGCGTCAATGATCTACCGCGACTACAGCCGCAAAGAGGGGGAGTGGGTGCCCAATGAGTACGGCGGCCGGGAAAACCTCGAAGCGATTGAATTTCTGCGCAATACCAACCGTGTGCTCGGTGAGCAGACGCCGGGAGCGGTCACGATGGCGGAGGAGTCCACCGACTTCGCCGGGGTTACACGACCGTCTTCGACGGGCGGTCTTGGCTTCTGGTTCAAATGGAACCTCGGCTGGATGCATGACACCCTCGACTATATGCAGCTCGATCCCATCTATCGTCGTTATCATCACGACAAGATGACCTTCGGGATGCTCTACAACTACACCGAAAACTTCGTGTTGCCGCTGTCACACGATGAAGTGGTTCACGGCAAAAAATCGATTCTTGACCGGATGCCTGGCGATGCCTGGCAGAAGTTCGCCAACCTGCGCGCCTACTACGGCTGGCTGTTTGCCTTCCCCGGTAAAAAGCTGCTGTTTATGGGCAACGAGTTTGCCCAGGGGCGGGAGTGGAACCACGACGCCAGCCTCGACTGGCATCTGCTGGAAGGGGGCGACAACTGGCATCACGGGGTGCAGCGTCTGGTGCGCGATCTGAACCATACCTATCGCCACCATAAGGCACTGCACGAACTGGATTTTGACCCCTACGGCTTTGAATGGCTTGTTGTGGATGACCATGAACGGTCGGTGTTTATCTTTGTCCGTCGCGATAAAGCCGGGAACGAGATAATCGTGGCGAGCAACTTCACGCCAGTACCGCGTCACGGCTATCGCTTCGGGATTAACCAGCCGGGGCGCTGGCGTGAAGAGCTGAACACCGACTCGATGCACTACCACGGGAGCAACACCGGCAACGGCGGCTGCGTGGCAAGCGAGGCGATCGCCAGCCACGGTCGGGAGCATTCGCTGTCGGTGACTCTGCCGCCGCTGGCGACAATCTGGCTGGTACGGGAATCTGCAGGGCAATAAAACGCGCAGCTGATTTATTGCAGCTGACTTATTACCGGAGGTGATCACTTCTGAATTATTTTGCAGAAGAGTGAGGCTTTTTCTTCATTATTTTCTTTTATGGCTTTTATTTAATAGCAGGACATTATTATGAGTAAACTTGAATATACTGACAACTTAATGCTGTCGCGCCAGTTACCGCTTAAATCCGTGGCCCTGATCCTCGCCGGCGGACGTGGCACACGATTAAAAGACCTGACCACTATTCGCGCAAAACCTGCGGTGCATTTCGGCGGTAAATTCAGAATTATTGATTTTGCTTTATCGAATTGTATTAACTCCGGAATAAGACGTATCGGGGTCATTACACAATATCAGTCCCATTCACTGGTGCAGCATATTCAACGCGGCTGGGCATTCTTTAACGAAGAAATGAATGAGTTCGTGGATTTATTACCGGCGCAGCAGCGGGTGCATGGTGAGAACTGGTATCGGGGGACGGCGGATGCCGTGACCCAGAATCTGGATATTATCCGCCGCTATGATGCGGAATATGTCGTTATTCTGGCCGGGGACCATATCTATAAACAAGATTATTCGCGGATGCTGCTCGATCACGTTGAAAAAGGGGCGCGCTGTACCGTGGCCTGCCTGCCGGTCCCGGTTGAAGAGGCAAGCGCTTTTGGCGTCATGGCCGTGGATGAGAATGACAAAATCATTGAATTTGTTGAAAAACCGGCTAATCCGCCCACCATTCCTGGCGATGAAACCCGCTCGCTTGCCAGTATGGGCATTTATGTGTTTGATGCGGAATATCTCTACCAGCTGCTGGAAGACGACGATCGGGATGAACACTCCACCCATGATTTTGGCAAAGATATTATTCCCAGGATAACGGCGGCAGGTGAAGCGTATGCGCATCCGTTCCCGCGCTCCTGCGTTCAGTCGGATAATAATGCCGAGCCATACTGGCGCGATGTCGGAACCCTGGAGGCGTACTGGAAAGCGAATCTGGATTTAGCCTCAGTAGTGCCAGAGCTGGACGTTTATGACCGTAACTGGCCTATCCGTACCTATGTCGAATCGCTGCCCAGCGCCAAATTTGTTCAGGACCGTTCCGGCAGTCATGGCATGACCATGAATTCTCTGGTCTCCGGCGGCTGTATTATTTCTGGCTCGGTGGTGGTGCAGTCGGTTCTATTTTCCAGAGTTCGGATTAACTCGTTCTGTAATATTGATTCGTCGGTTTTATTACCGGGCGTCTGGGTCGGTCGCTCCTGCAGGATAAGACGCTGCGTGATCGACCGGGGATGCGTTATTCCGGAGGGGACGGTGATTGGCGAAAATGCCGTTGAGGATGCGCGACGCTTTTATCGTTCGGAAGAAGGCATCGTTCTGGTTACCAAAGAAATGCTGAACCGACTTGAACTATGAAGCCGTTGGCGGAAATAAAAGCTGCCGCAGCTGTGATTGCCGTCATTGGCATCGCGTCGCCTTCATGCCTGAATAATTAAGGAGCATCCATGCGAGTTTTACATGTAGGAGCGGAGATGTTCCCTCTGTTGAAAACGGGGGGGCTGGCTGATGTGACCGGTGCTCTCCCGGCGGCGCAAATAGCCGAGGGCGTGGATACCCGCGTGCTGCTGCCGGGGTTTCCCGCGATCCGCGACGGAGTAGGGGAACCGCAGGTGGTGGCCAGCAGGGAGACCTTCGCCGGGCCGATGACGCTGTTGTTTGGCGACTTTAACGGCGTGGGCATCTATCTGATTGATGCCCCGCATCTCTATGACCGACCGGGTAATCCTTATCATGACCCGCAGATGCAGGATTATCCCGATAACGTCCTGCGTTTCGCGCTGTTGAGTTGGGTCGCGGCTGAGCTTGCTGGCGGTCTGGATCCGTTCTGGCGGCCTGAAATCGTCCACGCCCATGACTGGCATGCGGGCCTCACGCCGGCTTATCTGGCCGCCCGCGGCAACCCCGCCAGGTCAGTGTTTACGGTGCACAACATTGCCTATCAGGGCTTGTTCCTCGCCCGGCATATGGCGGAGATCGCTTTACCGTGGTCATTCTTCCAGATGCATGGGGTGGAGTTTAAAGGACAGATCTCCTTCCTTAAGGCGGGCCTCTATTTCGCTGACCATATCACCACCGTCAGCCCGACGTATGCCCGTGAAATTACCGAACCGCAGTACGCGTTCGGTCTGGAAGAGTTGCTGCGGCAACGTCAGCGGGAAGGGCGACTGTCGGGGATCCTTAACGGCGTCGACGAAAGCATCTGGGATCCGCGCCGCGATCCGCTGCTGGCTGCGCCTTACGACCGGAACTCGCTGGCTGAGAAAGCGAAGAACAAGCAGCAGCTGCAGACGACGCTGGGGCTGAAGGAGGACGGCCGGGCGCTGTTGTTCACCGTCGTGAGCCGGCTCACCAGCCAGAAGGGGCTGGATCTGCTCCTTGGCGCACTGCCGGGAATCATTGCGCAGGGAGGGCAGCTGGCGCTACTGGGATCCGGCGACCCGGATTTGCAGGCCCGTTTTCTTGCCGCTGCGGCGCAATACTCCGGGCAGGTGAGTATCCGGATCGGTTACGACGAGGCGCTGTCGCATCAGATGATTGGCGGCGCCGACGTCATCCTGGTGCCCAGCCGTTTTGAACCCTGCGGTCTGACCCAGCTCTATGGCCTTCGCTACGGCACATTGCCGCTGGTTCGTCGCACCGGCGGACTGGCGGATACCGTCGCCGACTGTTCGCTCGAAAACCTTGCTGACGGGATCGCGAGCGGATTTGTGTTTACCGACAGCGAGACTGAATCACTATTACATGCCATCCACCGGGCCTTTGTCCTGTGGTCCCGTCCATCGCTGTGGCGGTACGTGCAACGTCAGGCAATGAGCATGGATTTTAGCTGGCAAATTGCCGCTAAGTCTTTCCACCAGTTGTATCAGCGTATTATTTAATTGCTACGGATAAGAAAAATGGAACCACGCTTAAGTTATATTTCACCCAGTCTGAATGAAGAAGCGCTACAGCATGCTATCGCTTATAAGCTCATGTTTATTCTTGGTAAAGATCCCTCACTTGCCAATAAACATGAATGGCTCAACGCCACGCTGTTCGCCGTTCGCGATCGGCTGGTAGAACGTTGGCTGCGGGCGCATCGGGCGCGGATCTCGCAGCAGGCCCGGCAGGTTTATTATCTGTCGATGGAGTTTCTCATCGGCCGAACCCTCTCTAATGCCTTACTGTCGCTGGGCATCTATGAGGATGTGAAAACGGCTCTGGCAGGGATGGGGCTGGATCTGGAAGAGCTGATTGATGAGGAGAACGATCCGGGGCTGGGCAACGGCGGTCTCGGTCGTCTGGCGGCCTGTTTTCTCGATTCCCTGGCCACACTGGGGCTGCCAGGCCGCGGCTATGGTATCCGCTACGACTACGGTATGTTCAAGCAAAACATCATCGACGGCCGGCAGATGGAGTCACCGGACTACTGGCTGGAGTACGGTAACCCGTGGGAATTCGAGCGCCATAAAACCCGCTATACCGTGCGCTTTGGCGGACGTGTTCAACATGAGGGCAAAAACTCACGCTGGCTGGAAACCGAAGAAATTATTGCCGTGGCCTACGATCAGATTATCCCGGGTTATGACACCGATGCCACCAACACCCTGCGTTTGTGGAGTGCCCAGGCCAGCAGTGAAATTAATCTCGGTAAATTTAACCAGGGGGACTATTTCGCCGCCGTGGAGGATAAGAACCACTCTGAGAACGTTTCCCGCGTGCTTTACCCGGACGACTCGACCTATTCCGGGCGTGAACTGCGCCTGCGTCAGGAGTATTTCCTTGTTTCGGCGACGGTACAGGACATCCTCACCCGTCATTACCAGCTGTATCAAACCTATGACAACCTGGCGGATAAAATTGCTATCCACCTCAATGACACCCATCCGGTGCTGTCGATCCCGGAGCTGATGCGTCTGCTGATTGACGAACACCGCTTCAGCTGGGATGACGCGTTTGAGGTGACCTGTCGGGTCTTCTCCTACACCAACCATACCCTGATGAGCGAAGCGCTGGAGACCTGGCCTGTCGATATGCTGGGGAAAATCCTGCCGCGCCATTTGCAGATTATCTTCGAGATTAATGACTATTTTCTGAAAACGATGCAGGAGCACTATCCCGATGATATGGCGTTGCTGAGCCGGACCTCGATTATTGATGAGTCCAATGGTCGCCGCGTGCGGATGGCCTGGCTGGCGGTAGTGGTCAGTCACAAGGTTAACGGCGTGTCGGAACTGCACTCCCGGCTGATGGTGGAGTCGCTATTTGCCGATTTCGCCAGAATCTTTCCGCGCCGCTTCACCAACGTGACTAACGGCGTCACGCCGCGCCGCTGGCTGGCTGCCGCTAACCCGTCCCTTGCCGCGGTTCTGGACCGCCATATCGGCCAGACCTGGCGAACGGATTTAAGCCAGCTGAGCGAAATGGGGGAATATCAGGATTATCCGCTGGTTAACCAGGCCGTCAGCGCCGCCAAACTGGCGAATAAACAGCGTCTGGCCGATTATATCGCCCGTCAGCTGGGCGTGGTGGTGAACCCGAACGCGCTGTTTGATGTGCAAATTAAACGGATCCACGAATATAAACGCCAGCTGATGAATGTGCTGCATGTGATCACCCGCTACAACCGTATCAAGGCGGACCCGCAGGCCGAATGGGTGCCGCGAGTGGTGATTTTCGCCGGCAAAGCCGCGTCCGCTTACCACACGGCAAAACAGATCATCCATCTGATAAACGACGTCGCCAAAGTCATCAACAGCGATCCGCAGATTGGCGACAGACTAAAGGTGGTGTTCATTCCCAACTACAGCGTCAGTCTGGCGCAGATGATCATTCCGGCCGCGGACCTTTCTGAGCAGATTTCGCTGGCAGGGACTGAAGCCTCCGGGACCAGTAATATGAAGTTCGCCCTCAACGGTGCGCTGACCATTGGCACGCTGGACGGCGCCAACGTTGAGATGTTGGAGCACGTGGGTGAGGACAATATCTTTATCTTCGGTAATACCGCTGCAGAGGTCGAGGCGCTGCGCAGCAACGGCTACCAGCCGCATGATTACTACGACCAGGATCAAGAGCTGCGCCAGGCGCTGACCCAGATGGGGACCGGGGTGTTCAGCCCACAGGAGCCGGGCCGCTATCGCGGTCTGCTGGATTCGCTGATCAACTTTGGCGACCACTATCAGGTGCTGGCCGATTACCGCAGCTATGTTGACTGTCAGGACAAGGTGGATGCGCTCTACCGAACCCCGGAAGAGTGGACCGCCAAAGCGATGCTCAACATAACCCACATGGGCTATTTTTCATCGGACCGTACGGTGCGGGAGTATGCGCAAAAGATCTGGTATATCGACAAAACGCAACTCTGAGCGCGTACTGACAACCAGGAAACGCCGGGGCGGGTGGCAGGAGACCGGCCCCGTCGATGAGCGACCCGGCAGCAACACATAAATAAGCCTGACGGATATGACAGGAGAGAAAAATGACGGACAGTAAACGCGCAGGGGAGCCTGCACAACAGAGTGATTTGATTAACGTCGCTCAGCTGACCGCGCAGTACTACGTACTGAGGCCGGAAGCGGGCAACGCGGAGCATGCGGTGAAGTTTGGTACCTCTGGCCATCGTGGCAGTGCAGGGCGCCATAACTTCAATGAGCAGCATATTCTGGCGATCGCGCAGGCGATTGCGGAAGACCGCGCCAGGAACGGGATTACCGGTCCCTGCTACGTGGGTAAAGATACCCACGCGCTCTCCGAACCGGCCTTTATTTCCGTACTGGAAGTGCTGGCGGCCAACGGCGTTGATGTTATCGTGCAGGAACACAACGGTTTCACCCCGACGCCGGCCATTTCCAATGCCATCCTGGTGCACAACAAAAAAGGTGGTCCGCTGGCAGACGGCATCGTGATCACGCCGTCTCATAACCCGCCGGAAGATGGCGGTATTAAGTACAACCCGCCGAACGGCGGCCCGGCGGATACCAACGTCACCAAAGTGGTAGAGAATCGCGCTAACGAACTGCTGGCCTCGGGTCTGCAGGGCGTCAGGCGCATCTCCCTCGATGCGGCACTGGCATCCGGTCATGTTAAAAAGCAGGATCTGGTACAGCCGTTTATCGAAGGGCTGGCGGATATCGTCGACATGGCGGCAATTCAGAAAGCCGGCCTCAAGCTCGGGATCGATCCGCTGGGCGGGTCCGGTATCGAATACTGGAAACGTATTGCCGGGCACTACAAGCTCGACCTGACTATCGTCAACGATCACGTCGATCAAACCTTCCGCTTTATGCATCTGGATAAAGACGGCGCCATTCGCATGGACTGCTCATCTGAGTGCGCAATGGCGGGCCTGCTGGCGCTGCGCGATAAGTTTGACCTGGCTTTTGCTAACGATCCAGATTATGACCGTCACGGCATCGTCACGCCGGCAGGGCTGATGAACCCGAACCACTATCTGGCGGTGGCGATTAACTACCTGTTCCAGCATCGCCCGCAGTGGGGCCAGGATGTGGCGGTGGGCAAGACGCTGGTCTCTTCCGCGATGATCGACCGTGTGGTGAACGACCTCGGCCGCAGGCTGGTTGAAGTGCCGGTGGGCTTTAAATGGTTTGTTGACGGCCTGTTCGACGGCAGCTTCGGCTTCGGCGGAGAAGAGAGCGCGGGCGCCTCGTTCCTGCGTTTTGACGGAACGCCGTGGTCGACCGACAAAGACGGGATCATCATGTGCCTGCTGGCGGCGGAAATCACCGCCGTCACCGGTAAAAACCCGCAGGAGCACTACGACGAACTGGCCGCCCGCTTCGGCGCGCCGAGCTATAACCGGCTGCAGGCTTCGGCCACTTCCGCACAGAAAGCGGTGCTGTCGAAGCTGTCGCCGGAAATGGTCAGGGCCAGTCAGCTGGCGGGTGACCCGATCACTGCGCGTCTGACCGCCGCGCCGGGCAACGGCGCATCGATTGGTGGCCTGAAAGTGATGACCGACAACGGCTGGTTCGCCGCCCGACCGTCAGGTACGGAAGACGCTTACAAGATCTACTGCGAGAGCTTCCTCGGGGAAGCACATCGCAAGCAGATCGAGAAAGAAGCGGTGGAAATCGTGAATAGCGTGCTAGCTGCGCACCAGTAGAGCAGTTGACGTACTCCGCTGAGCCGGAGTACGTCATAGTTACCCGGCGACACCAATACAGGCACCACTTTGTCAGAACATAAGGAACGGGACGCTTCGCAAAAGGTATTGCTGCGGGGACTATATGAATATCTATGTTATTACCAATAATAATTTCATGCTTGTAGGTCTGAAATGTATGTTCAGCGACAACAGCCTCTCCGTCAACAGGGTTGTGTTTTCACGGGTCAGCGATATTGCCTTCAGCAACAGCGATGTGGTGATTGTGGAGTCAGAGCTGAACACCGGCGATGCCGAACGTCTCAAGTACCTACACATTTCACCGGTCAATCTTATCTTTTTATTAAAACCGGCGTCAGGAATGAGCGGGACAGGGCGTGAAGCGGTATGCATTGACACTGAATTAAGCGGTAATGAATATCTCATGATGAGGCAGGCGTTTAAAAAAATGGGGATCAATCTGAAGAGGGACAAGTTGTCATTTACCAAAAGAGAAACACATGTTATCAATATGATTTTAAATGGTTATTCGATAGATGAAATTTCCCGTAGCCTGCTGATCTCCAAAAAAACGGTTCAGTCTTTTGTCGGTATTGTTTTGCATAAACTGAATACCACCAAAATAAGTGGAATATACCGCAAAAAAAATCTCATCATCGACAGTTTTGCCAGGAGGAGCCTGCATCGTTAGGATGCCCTATAAACTAATGATCTGCTTATGGAAAGTCACTATTTCATATATTAAGTTTCAACTAAATTTGTTATAAATTATTTTATGTTGTTATGTTGAACGGGGTTTGATTATTGGTATGCTTCAGAAAAAATAAACATACATCATGGGTGCTAACATGATGAAAATATATGAAACTATAGTCATCAAATGATTTAAGCATACAATAAATAATATAGGATTATATCCTCTATCTGTGAATGGTGGGCGGCAGAGGAAAAACGGGATATATATTTATGCATTTCATCTTTTTATTATAAAAAACTGTTATGTAAATTCTGTAGCGGGAGGGGGTATGTTTAGTGAAGACGCACACTATGAATTTCTAAAAAGATATTACAGAGCGGAGTTTTTTGAAGGAAGAAATGGTTCCATTTGGGGAATAAATTATTCTTACAATTTGGCAAGGGTGGGTATGAATATGCTTGAAAGATATGGCTATGGGATAATATTAAAGCATGAATCTATCACTGGTGAAACCATTTACTATGATCGTAGTCTGACGATACTATTTGGTGACAGAATTACACAGGCCCTGGGAGGTCAGTATTGCAACAGAGAAATGAGAGAATAATGATTTAATATATTTTTTAATCGCTCGTTAAACATTGGAACTTTTCTCAGAACGTGACTGCAATGTCTTCAACGCATCTAACATGTCGTCGCCGTTCAGTGAGCGCTGCGATTATTTCTCTGTTGGTTTTCTGCGCCGCCGCAAAGAGCCATCACCGGCAGGGATCGCCTGTGAACGGTTGTTATCGCGTTTATCCTGAACATCAATCTAAATTGAAATGTCCGCATGTAGGTTATGTTTCAGCCTTTGCCGAAGATGTCTTTACTCCGGGTCTGAAGTTGCTGCAGGGCTTCCAGCATGTCGTTATGGTCCAGACTTCGTTGTGATTTCTTGCCGGGTTGTTTCTTTCTGCGTGAGGTCTGGCCGTCCAGTGATGGCAGGGCCTGTGAGCGGGTGTTGTCCCGTTTGTCCTGAACCAGCTTTATCATTTCCAGGGCACGTCCCAGACGCTTGTTGTCGATGATGGCGCCCTGGTCCAGTTCTCCCAGTCGGTCGTAAGTGGTAAAGGGCAGGGAAGTGCCGCTGGCCCGGAGCTCAATGTCACCATCCGGGTATTGCCATACCTCGATGTACTTCCCCTGAAAACGCCGGTTTTCTTCATTATCTTCAAGCAGATAAAGCTTTTTATCATACTGTAATGTCAGGTTTTTCGAGACCTTACGCTGCTCGCGCCAGGTGAATGTCGCCTGCAGGTTTTCGCCATTATCCAGCTGGCGATGTACGTCAAAATCGTGACGTGGCGGCTTTGCAAACCGACGGTTGTAATCTTCCATGAACTCATCAGCAAAGGCGTTTGCAGCCTCAGGTGTGCTGATACCGCGGAGCCGCAGTTCCTTGACCAGGCGGTCCTGTAATGTCAGATGAGCCCGTTCAACACGCCCCTTGGCTGAACTGGTGTTGGCACAGATACCAGTGATATTCAGCTCGTTCATGGCACGACCAAACTGAGTCTGGCCATCTCCGCCGGTGGCCTGCTTGTTGTTGATCCTGAAGACGCTGGCTTTGTCGCTGTAGAATGCCAGAGGCTTACCGTAGCGCTCCAGATATCCCCGGGTGGCTTCAAAATAGGTGAACGTGGACTCCGAACTGACGAACAGAAGCTGCATCAACCGACTTGTTGCATCATCAACGTAAACGAGCAGCGTGCAGGCCGGACCACGGTCCTCGAACCAGCGATGTTCACTGCCATCAATCTGGATGAGTTCGCCGGTGCAGGCCCGACGTGGGCGTGGCTGATGCACACGAGGTGGCCGTAACTTACGAGGGATCCATAAACCATCCCGGGTCATAAGCTTACGTAGGGGTTTGACGGTCAATGATGTAAAAAACCACGCCAAGACGATAACTTTCTGTTTTTAATGAATTAACATAAGCCTCTGTGTTAGTGAGGTTTTTCCCGATGATACCCTTGATAAACTAAGTCGGGGTCTGAGGGCCAATGGAACGAAAACGTACGCTAAGGAAATAACCAATTGTTATAATTGATATTATTCATTCTTCTCTATGAACTGAAAGCCCGCACTAAGCAATGTTTTAGCCTCAAATGACTT